>JALYXN010000079.1 GCA_030947085.1 Pseudomonadota bacterium
CATGACCCTGGTTTACACCAGCTTCGAGGAAACGGGAAAGCGAAAAAGGAGCGATCCAACCCTGCTGGCGGTTTGACCTGACACCGCTTTTTCCAGGTTCGCGCAAGCCGCTCAGGCAAACTCCTGCGCTGCCGACTTGCCACACCATACCCGCATACCCACACCGGACTTCCCATGATCTTCCGCTGGTTCGAATCCCTCATCGACGCGTTCAAGGAACCGGCCGGCGACATGCCGCCGACGTCGGTATGGCGCTTCTATGCATTCTACCTGCGCCAGGTGTGGCCGGTGTTCGCGGTGGCGATTGTGGTGGGCTTCGTGGTGGCGATCATCGAGGTGTCGCTGTTCGGTTTCATCGGCAGCATCGTGGATATGGCCAAGGGTGTGCCGGCGGCGGATTTTTTCCGACAGCACGGCAACCAGCTGCTGTGGATGGGTTTCGTGGCGGTGATCCTGCGGCCGCTGTTCATGGGCTTGCACGACCTGCTGGTGAACCAGGCGATCGTGCCCAGCGTGACTAACCGCATCCGCTGGCAGAACCATCATTACGTGATCCGCCAGAGCCTGGGTTTTTTCCAGAACGACTTCGCCGGGCGCATCGCCAACCGCGTCATGCAGACGGGCGGCGCGCTACGCTCGTCGGCGGTGCAGATCGTCGACGCGATTTGGTACGTCACCATCTACACCGGCAGCGCGATCGTGTTGTTTGCGCAGGCGGATTTCTGGCTGGCGGCACCGTTGTTCGTCTGGGTGTTCCTGTATGTGGGCCTGCTCTGGTTTTTCATTCCGCGGCTGAAGCAGCGCTCATGGAAAGCATCCGAGGCGCGTTCGAAACTGATGGGGCGCATCGTCGACGGCTACAGCAATGTACTCACGCTTAAGTTGTTTGCGCACACCCGTCGCGAGGACGCCTATGTGGCCGAGGCGATGGGGGAGCAGACCAGCAGGTTGCGGCAGATGACCCGCGTCACCACCGCGCTGGACAGCAGCATCACCTTCCTCAACGGCATCCTGATCGTGGGCACCTCGGCGCTGGCGTTGTGGCTGTGGAGCGAGGGGCGGATCACGGTGGGCGCGATCGCGCTGTCGACCGGGCTGGTAATTCGCATCAACAACATGTCCGGCTGGATCATGTGGGTGGTTAACGGCATCTTCGAGGACGTCGGCACGGTGCAGGATGGCATCACCACGATTTCGCAACCGCGGACGGTGCAGGACCGCGACGGCGCGATGCCGCTGCAGGTCACCAACGGCGCGGTGCATTTCGAGCATATCCATTTCCACTACGGCAAGCAGGGCGGGGTGATTGCCGAGCTCGATCTGGCCGTGCGCGCGGGCGAGAAGATCGGCGTGGTCGGGCCATCGGGCGCCGGCAAATCCACCCTGGTCAACGTGCTGCTACGGCTTTACGACCTGGAGGCCGGCCGCATCCTGATCGACGGACAAGATATCGCCGCTTGCAGCCAGGAAAGCCTGCGCTCGCAGATTGGCGTGGTCACCCAGGACACGTCGCTGCTGCATCGATCGATCCGCGACAACCTGCTGTATGGACGTCCGGATGCCAGCGAGTCGCAAATTATTCAGGCCGTGCGCAAGGCCCGTGCCGAGGAGTTTATTCCGACCCTCAGCGATGGCGATGGGCGACACGGCTACGACGCACTGGTCGGCGAGCGCGGCGTGAAACTCAGTGGCGGCCAGCGCCAGCGCATCGCGATTGCCCGCGTGCTGCTGAAGGACGCACCGATTCTGGTTCTCGATGAAGCCACCTCGGCGCTCGACTCCGAAGCGGAAGCCGCGATCCAGGAAAGCCTCGACGTCCTGATGCGGGGCAAGACGGTGATCGCGATCGCGCACCGACTTTCGACCATCGCGCGGATGGATCGGCTGGTGGTGCTGGACAAGGGAGTGATCGTCGAGTCCGGTACGCATGCCGAACTGATTGCGCACGGCGGATTGTACGCTCGCCTTTGGCAGCGCCAGACCGGCGGGTTCGTTGCCGCGGAGGACGCGCTGGCGTAAGGCCAGCGGGCTAGGAAAAAGGGCAGGGAAACGCGCTTTCGAGTGCACTTTCGCCTGACGGCGCGTTAGGAGGTCGATCGAGCAAAAGTGTCTGGGACAATTGCATTTACCTTAGTTCGTCATTCCTGCGTGCGCAGGAATGACGAAGAAATGGGGCTTCACGCTTAAATTAGTGGTATTTGGGCCAGAGCCCTTACGGCTGATGGCTTCTGTCGCTAGCTGGCTGTCGCGAAACCCAGCGATCTTGCCCGGAACCCTTATCAGTAACTCGCACCGTTTGCACGGGACCTCACATCGGATTGAATGTTGATATTTTGGGGCTGCCCTGGGTTTGCACATCTGCAGGTACACGTCGCCAAGACGCAAAACTTCAACTCCGTCATTCCTCCGACAGCAGGATCCAGTGACTTCAGCGAGCGCTGGATCCCCGCGTTTGCGGGGATGACGAGCCAGCTAAGACGTGGAACATATGGCTCGGTGCGATGTCGACTTTGATCGCCGGTTTTCTCGATTTTTCCTAGGCAGCAACGCCAGCGCGATACTCCTGTGGACGCGTCGCTTATACGGCGCGGGGCTGGCCCGGTACGCCGGGCGCGCACTCCAGCGCCTCGCGATCCCAGTGCGCGCCCTGCGCCGCAGCGACGTAGGTGTCCTGGAGAAATTCCAGGAGGCTTCGCTCGGGGTCGTCCGCGGTGCGCACCGCGTCGTATGGAAGTACCCACTCGCCCAGCAAGGCGGCGAACGTTGCATCTTTCGGCCGCACCTGGGCCTGGCCAAATCCTTCGGGCACCGGGTAAGCGTAGGCGTAGAACGCAGCCTGCGGATAGCGCGGGTCCCCCGGCCAGAAACCGGCGCTGGAAACCTCATGTGAATAGGCCTCCCGCGTGACGGCATCGGGCAGAGCAGGTATGCCTCCCGGATGCGGCGGCGCCCGACGCCCGGAGAATCGGGTTACGGCCAGATCGAAGCTGCCCCAGAAAAAATGTACCGGACTGCAT
>JALYXN010000111.1 GCA_030947085.1 Pseudomonadota bacterium
GCAGGAAGGCCAGCGTGTGCAATACGAAGTGACCCAGGGGCCGAAAGGCGCCCAGGCATCGGCTGTGGAACCCGTCGAAGCTACGGCCTGATTCTTTCGGCCCACGCTTGACGGTAAACAAGACCCCGCATCCTGTGCGGGGTTTTTTATGCTTGCGACGGGAGAAGGCAGTGGCTGATCGCAGAGGGTTCCTCAAGGCTTCGCTGCTTGGCGTGTCGGCGTCAATGCTGACGTGGGGCGGCCGGCTGGCCGCGATGCCAGCAAAACGGGCACCCAACGCTTCGACGGTACGGGTAGTGTCGACTTGGGATTTCGGCATTGCTGCCAACCAGGCCGCGTGGGCAATCCTGGCCGACGGCGGCCACGCGCTGGATGCCGTCGAAGCCGGCGCGCGGGTGCCCGAGTCCGACCTGAAAAACCATAGCGTGGGCAAGGGCGGCTATCCCGATCGCGACGGCCACGTCACTCTGGACGCCAGCATCATGGACGCGGACGGCAATTGCGGCGCGGTGGCTGCGATCGAACACATCGACCATCCGATTTCAGTCGCACGTCGCGTGATGGAACGCACGCCGCACGTGCTGCTGGTGGGCGAGGGCGCATTGCAGTTCGCGCTGGAACAGGGTTTCAAGAAAGACGAGCTGTTGACGCCAGACGCCGAAAAAGCCTGGCACGAATGGCGCAAGACGGCGAAATACCAACCCTCGATCAACAGCGAGGTGCACGACTACGGCAGCACCGGCTTGCCCGGCGGCGCCCACAACCACGACACCATCGGCATGCTGGCGCTCGATGCTCACGGTCGCCTCGCCGGTGCCTGCACCACCAGCGGCATGGCGTGGAAACTGCGCGGCCGCGTCGGCGACAGCCCGATCATCGGCGCCGGCTTGTACGTGGACGGCGAGATCGGCGGCGCCACCTCCTCCGGAGTGGGCGAAGAGGTGATCCGCAACGCCGGCAGCTTTCTGGTGGTCGAACTGATGCGCCAGGGCCGCTCGCCGCAGGAGGCGTGCAAGGAGGCGGTGATGCGCATCATCCGGCGCCGGCCCGAAGCGACCAAGACGCTGCAGGTCGGCTTCCTGGCGATGAACCGCGAGGGCGAAGCCGGTGCCTACGCGATCCAGCACGGTTTCGCCTACGCGGTCTGCGACGCAAAAAAACAGGACGGCCTGATCGCCTCGCCCAGCGTCTACACCACGAGCTATTCGTGATACTGGAAGTCGCCGCCAACTCGGTCGCCTCCGCGCTGGCCGCCCAGGACGGCGGGGCAGGCCGGGTCGAACTGTGCACCGCGCTGGAACTGGGCGGACTCACGCCGTCGCAGGGCCAGATCGCGCTGACCCGCGAAAAGCTGCGAATCCCGTTGTATGTGCTGATACGGCCACGCGCCGGCGACTTCCTCTACACCGACCTCGAATGCGAAACCATGCTGCGCGACATCGAGGCATGCGCCGGCCTTGGTTGCGACGGCGTGGTACTCGGCGCGCTCGATGCGTCGGGCGAGGTCGACCTGCCGCGCTGCCGCTCGCTGGTCGCCGCGGCCGGCAACATGGGCGTCACCTTTCATCGCGCGTTCGATCTGGTCCGCGATCCGTCGCAGGCGCTGGAGGATCTGGTCGCCCTGGGTTGCGAACGGGTGCTGACCTCCGGCGGCAAAGCGGCGGCCCTCGACGGTGCGGCGCAGATCCGTGCACTGGTAACGCAGGCCGCGTCGCGCATCGTGGTGATGCCCGGCGCCGGCATTGCGGCAGCGAACATCGCCAAACTCGCCACACTCACCGGAGCGCAGGAATTCCATGCCTCGGCGAAGCAGCAGCGGGACTCGCGCATGCAGCAAAGGCATGCCTTGCTCCGCGACATGCAGCAGGGCGAGCTGCGCAGCGACGTCGACGCCGTACGCGCCATGGTGACAGCGCTGCAGGCAATCACCCACGTCCGCTGATCACTCGCCACGGCTTGCCGTATCCAGCGGCACCAGCCCGCCCGGCGTAATCGCCACGATCCGTTCGCCGGGTTGCTGCGGCGTCTCGAACAGCCCGGTCAGCGCGCCGAACGAAGGCAGCAAGGCGCATCCCGCACCGAACCGGAACGCCGGTAGCCGGTGTCGCCGCCAGCCGTCACGCAGGGCAATACCCGGATGCACATGACCGGCCAGCACGTAGCTTCCCGGCACGCTGGCGGGCTCGTGGCGCAGCAGGAACGGGTCCATCACCAGCTCATCGCCGGTGATCTCGAAACCCAATTCGCGCGCATCGAAATGGCGGTCGTGGTTGCCGGCAATCAGAACCATCGCGATGTCGGCGTGCCGTTGTCGCCAAGCATTGACCAGACCGATCCAGGGTGCATCCAGCGGGGCGTCGCCATGAACCAGATCGCCCAGCACGATCAGCTGTTCGGGTTGGTAGTGCGCGATCAGTCCATCGAGACGGGCCAGATCGCCCGAGGTCTGCCCGGTCGGCATGGTGACGCCGGCGCGGCGCAGCACCGAGCCCTTGCCGAAATGGACGTCCGCAATCAGCAGGCACTTTCCGCGCGGCCAATGGACTGCGCGCTCGGCATGCAGGGCGAGCATTTCGCCGGCCACGCGCAGGCGCATCTCGTTCATCGGTCTGCTGCCTTCTCGAGCGTGGCCAGCATGCGTTCCACCCGGCTTTTCCAGTCATCCGCGTGCACGCCGCCGCGCAGGCGTTCGACCCACAGCGGAAACGCCAGCGGGCTCAGTCGCGGTGTTTCCACCCATAACAGGCGATTGCGTGCGCAGCGGATCAGGCAGTCGCGCAGGCGGGAGTAATCCAGTTGCTGATCCAGCACCTCGCGCTCAGCCTGCCACAGCAGCGGGTGGCTCGGATCGTGTCGGCGCAACACGTCGAACAGCAGGCCGCTTGATACCTGCAACTGGCGCAGCGTCTTGCCGCTACCGGGATAACCGTTGAAGACAAGCCCGGCCACGCGCGCCACCTCGCGAAACTGGCG
>JALYXN010000115.1 GCA_030947085.1 Pseudomonadota bacterium
ATGCAATAGGTCATCGGAGTGATCATGCGGAACAACCGGCGTACACGCACTGGCTCGGTGTCCGGGGCCTTGTTGATTCTCACCTTGCTGTGGACTGCGACGTGCGCTGCGAACACGCCGCACTCGAGCACGCCGGACTGGGAAAACCTGCAGGAGCAGGGCCGCGGGCGTCAGCTAGGGCATGCGCAGTTGGTGCCCTATGCCACCAGCGAACAGGCGCTGGCCGCCGATCCGATCGATCCGTTTCCGGGCTCGCCGTGGTACCAGTCGCTGGATGGCTCGTGGATATTTCAGTGGTCGCCGCAGCCGTCGGTCGTGCCAGCCGGGTTTCAGTCCGTTGACTTCGACGATACCGGATGGACGTCCATCTCCGTGCCGGGTAACTGGCAAACGCAGGGCTTCGGCACGCCGGTGTACACCAATTACACCTTTCCGTTCAAGGTGGATCCGCCGCGGGTGATGGGGACGCCACCGGCGACGTTCACCAATCATGACGCACGCAATCCGACCGGCGCTTACCGACGCTGGTTTGCCTTGCCCGCTGGTTGGCACGGCCGCCATGTGTTGCTGAACTTCGATGGCGTGGATTCGGCCTTCCATCTCTGGATCAACGGGCACGCTGCGGGATACGCCCAGGGTAGTCGCACCCCGGCCGAGTTCGACGTCACGCGTTTTCTGCATTCCGGGCGCAACCTGATCGCGATGGAGGTCTACCGTTACAGCGATGGCAGTTACCTGGAAGACCAGGACATGTGGCGGCTCAGCGGTATCTTTCGTCACGTTTACCTGTGGTCGCGCGCTGATCTTCATGTGCAGGATCTGCGGGTTCGCACGCCGCTGGACTCGCAGTTCGTCAACGCGCGACTGCAGCTGGCGCTCACCGTGGACAATGCCGGCGCAGTGCCGCAGGGGGGAACGGTGCAGTCACAGCTGATCGCGCCGGACCAGCACATCGTGGGCAGCTGGACCAAGCCCGTGCCCAAGCTGGCCGGCGGCCAGTCGGCCACGGTGCCGGTGGATGAAGCGATCGATCACCCTGCGCTTTGGACGGCCGAGACGCCGTCGTTGTATACGTTGCTTCTGACCACCAGAGACCAGCAGGGCCGCACGATCGAGGTGGAGCGCACGCGCGTGGGTTTCCGCGACGTGCGCATCGCGGGCGGCCAATTGCGCGTCAATGGTCGGCCGATCCTGATCAAGGGCGTGAACCGCCATGAACACGATCCGTCGACCGGGCATTTCGTGTCGCGCGCACGCATGCTGCAGGACGTGTTGCTGATGAAGCGCAACAACATCAACGCCGTGCGCACCAGTCATTATCCGAATGATCCGATGTGGTACCGGCTGGCCGACCAGTACGGGCTGTACGTGTTCGACGAGGCCAACGTGGAATCGCATGGGCTGTATGACACCTGGGGCGGCAACTCGACGCCGACCGCGTCCGATCCGACCTGGCTGCCGACGCTGATGGATCGCGAGCGACGCATGGTCGCACGCGACCGCAACCATCCCAGCGTAATCGTCTGGTCGATGGGTAACGAGTCGCAGAACGGCCCGAATTTCCACGCGGTCTATCACTGGCTGCACCAGGTTGACCCGACCCGCCCGGTGCACTGGAACCCGGCCGGCACCGATAGCGACACCGATATCCTGGCGCCGATGTACCCGACGCTGGAGGCGATGAAAACGCTGGTGGCCGGCGACAAGACGCGGCCGCTGATCCTGTGCGAGTACGCCCATTCGATGGGCAATATCAGTGGCGACCTGATCGACTACTGGGAGCTGATACGCGCCAACCCGACCATGCAGGGTGGCTTCATTTGGGATTTTGTCGACCAGGGCCTGTGGAAGCAGGGGCCGGACGGCAAACGCTTCTTCGCTTATGGCGGCGATTTCGGCGACCAGCCCAATGATGGCAATTTCAATATCAACGGTATCGTGGGTCCGGATCGCCAGCCGCACCCGGTGCTGACGCAGGTGCGCAAGACCTACCAGTCGATCCACGTGCAGCCGGTTGATGCGGTAGCGGGGAAGTTCCGGATCAGCAACGAGTATGCATTCACGTCGCTGGAGCGCTACCAACTGCATTGGCAACTTGATCGCGACGGCATCAACGTGGCCTCGGGTGACCAGGCGATGCCGGCAGTCGCGCCCGGACGCTCAGACGTCATTACGCTTCCGGCGCTTGCCCGGCAGCATCGCGATGGCACTCACGAGTACACGGTGATGCTCTCCTCCCGATTGCGTGCCGCTACGTCGTGGGCTAAGGCCGGGTATGTGGTGGCATGGGATCAGTTCGTGCTTCCCACCATAGCCGCCCCATGGCACACCGCGTCCGTCGCCGGCAAGCCGACGGTCACCCGCAAGGGCAGTGGGTATCGCATCTCGGGCAAGGACTTCACGCTGGACATCGACGGCGCGACCGCTGCCATCAGCCATTACGTCAGTCATGGGCATGCGCTGTTGACGGGACCAATCCGCCCGAACTTCTGGCGTGTGCCCAACGACAATCAGTACCGCAATCACTTCGAGCAGCGTCTCGGTGCGTGGAAGGATGCGTCGGCGAACGCGCGCGTGCTTTCGATCACGTCGAGCCGTGCGGTGGATGGTCGCGCGCAGGTCGACGCCACCCTCGCGTTACCGGTGGGCGAAAGCCGTTATCGGGTTCGCTACCTGGTGGACGCGGCCGGTGCCGTGACCATGCAGGTGCATTTTGTGCCCGGTGGAGAACACCTTCCCGATTTGCCCCGGCTGGGCGTGATGATGGAGCTTCCCGGCGCGATGCAAGCGGTGGCGTGGTACGGACGCGGCCCGGGCGAGAACTATATCGATCGCGCGAGCGGCTCCCCGATCGGGATCTATCGCCGCACCGTGGACGACCTGGGCGTCGACTACATTCGCCCGCAACAGAATGGAAATCGCACCGACGTGCGCTGGTTCACCATCACCGACGCCAGCGGACTAGGGTTGCGCTTCGAGAGCGAGGCGGGCGCGCCGCTGCAATTTACCGCCAGGAACTACACCATGGAGGATCTGGCCAAGGCGCATCATCCTTACGATCTGCCGCATCGCGACGCCGTGCAATTGCTGGTGGACAACCGCCAGATGGGACTGGGCGCACGTGATACCTGGGGTGCGCAGGT
>JALYXN010000121.1 GCA_030947085.1 Pseudomonadota bacterium
GTTCGCCGCCACCGCGCAGTCCTATTCGCTGGGCGACGAAGTCGTGGTGCTGGTCACTCTGGCTGAGGAAACCGAACGCCTGTCGGTGGTCGGCAAGGTGGTCTGGATCAGCCCGGTCGGCGCACAGGGCAATCGCATTGCCGGCATTGGCATCCATTTCAACGAGTCCGGCGATGCCGAGGCTGCACGCAGCCGGATCGAGAACATCCTGGCCGGGTCGCTGACGTCCGAGCGCGCCACGTTCACGATGTGAATCGGGGCGGGCGGCGACCGTTTGCGTGCGTTAAATGGCAATGCATCGGTCGTCAAGGCTTGTTGTACCCAAGAGCACTGATACAATGACGAGATTCGCGAATCCGTTTCGCGAAACGTCGGATTCCTGTGGCCTCACGACTGCAGGTCTGGTTGAGCAGCCGAAGACTGTTTAGCCTGCCGAATCGAAGTCCTCGGACCGTTTCCCCACGGTCACTGATGCGCCTGAGGGCGCGGAGGTAGGTTGCATCGTGCTTGCCGAATACTGGCCTGTTCTGTTGTTTATTGGCGTGGCCACCGGCCTCGGGCTGGTGTTGCTGGCCATCGGTTTGCTGGCCGGACCCAGTCGTCCCGAAGCGGAAAAACTTGCGCCCTACGAATGCGGATTTGAAGCATTCGAAGACGCGCGCATGCGCTTCGACGTCCGCTATTACCTGTTGGCGATTTTGTTCATCATTTTTGACCTGGAAATCGCCTTCCTGTTTCCCTGGGCGGTGGTCTTCAACCAGATTGGATTGATCGCGCTGGTCGAGATGGCTCTGTTCCTGTTGCTGCTCGTTATCGGTTTTGCCTACGTGTGGAAAAAGGGAGCACTGGAATGGGAGTGATCTCAAGCATCGACAAGGTAATGCACAACCCGCAGCCACTGAATCTTGTCGACGACATCCTGCGGCCCGCCGGCGACAACCCGGTGGTGCAGCGTGGCTTTGCCACCACCAGTGTCGATGCGCTGATGAACTGGGCACGCACCGGTTCGATGTGGCCGATGACCTTCGGTCTGGCCTGCTGTGCGGTTGAGATGATGCATGCGGGCGCGGCACGGCTGGATCTGGATCGTTACGGGGTGATTTTCCGCCCCAGCCCGCGCCAGTCCGACGTGATGATCGTGGCCGGTACGCTGGTCAATAAGATGGCACCGGCACTGCGCAGGGTTTACGACCAGATGCCGGAGCCGAAGTGGGTCATCTCGATGGGTAGCTGCGCCAACGGCGGCGGCTACTACCACTACTCCTATTCGGTGGTGCGCGGTTGCGACCGCATCGTGCCGGTGGACATCTACGTGCCGGGCTGCCCGCCAACGGCCGAAGCGCTGATCCACGGCATTCTGCAGTTGCAGAAGAAGATTCGTCGCACCAGTACCATCGCGCGCTCGTAGAGGCCCTGATATGTCCGACACACCTGCGCCATCGTTGGCCGAACGCCTTGCTGCGCGATTTGGCAACACGCTGGTCATCACGGCGGCGCGTAACGAAATTACCGCCGAACTGGCGCCCGCCGATCTGATCGCGGTGGCGACAGCGCTGCGCGACGAGGCCGGCTTTCGTTTCAGCGAGTTGATCGACCTTTGCGGCATCGACTATCTCGGCTATGGCCAAACCGAATGGGAGACCGATACCGCCGCTGGCGATGGCTTCTCACGTGGTGTCGAAGGTCAGGCCCAGGGTCGCTTCGACTGGGCCGGTCGACCGCAGGCCGGCAACGAGCCGCGCCGGTTCGCGGCCGTGATCCATCTGCTTTCGATCGAACACAATTGCCGGCTGCGCCTGCGCGTATTCTGCGAGGATGACACGCTGCCGATGGCTCCGTCACTGACCCTGGTCTGGCCGGGCGTGAACTGGTTCGAGCGCGAGGCCTTCGATCTCTACGGCATCATCTTCGACGGTCATCCGGATTTGCGCCGGATCCTTACCGATTACGGTTTTGTCGGTCATCCGTTCCGCAAGGATTTCCCGCTGATCGGCAATGTCGAGGTGCGGTACGACCCCGAGCAGAAGCGCGTGATCTATGAGCCGGTGTCGATCGAGCCGCGCGTGCTGGTACCACGCACCATCCGCAACGACGCCGACCTGATGCAGGCCGAGGCCGAAGCCGCCGACAAGTGGCGGGAGAACTGAGCATGCAGGAAATCCGCAATTACACGATGAACTTCGGTCCGCAGCATCCGGCCGCCCATGGCGTATTGCGCCTGGTGATGGAAATGGACGGCGAAACCATCGTCCGTGCCGATCCGCACGTGGGTCTGCTGCATCGTGGCACCGAGAAGCTGGTCGAATCCAAGCCGTTCAACCAGTCGATCGGTTACATGGATCGTCTCGACTATGTCTCGATGATGTGCAACGAGCATGCCTACGTGAAGGCGATCGAGAACCTGCTGGGCATCGAGGCGCCGGAGCGTGCGCAGTACATCCGCACCATGTTCGACGAGATTACTCGCATCCTGAATCACCTGATGTGGATCGGTTCCAACGCACTCGATCTGGGCGCGATGGCGGTCTTTCTGTACGCGTTCCGCGAACGCGAAGAACTGATGGACGTCTATGAGGCGGTGTCGGGCGCGCGCATGCACGCTACCTACTATCGTCCGGGCGGCGTCTATCGTGACCTGCCGGCGCAGATGTCGCAGTATCGCGAATCGCCTTGGCACAAGGGCCAGGATCTCAAGCGGCTCAACGGCTGGCGCGAAGGCTCGATGCTGGACTACCTCGACGCGTTCACCGCGGACTTCCCGTCCAAGGTGGACGAGTACGAGGAATTGCTGACCAACAACCGCATCTGGAAGCAGCGCACCGTGGGCATCGGCGTGATCTCGCCGGAGCTGGCCCAGCAGTGGGGCATGACCGGCGTGATGCTGCGCGGCTCAGGCGTCGAATGGGATCTGCGCAAGAAGCAGCCGTATGCCAAGTATGCGGAGATGGATTTCGACATCCCGGTCGGTGTCGGCGGCGACTGCTACGACCGTTACCTGTGCCGCGTGGAAGAGATGCGCCAGTCGAACCGGATCGTCCAGCAGTGCGTGAAGTGGCTCAGGGCCAATCCGGGTCCAGTGATGGTGAAGAACTTCAAGGTCGCGCCGCCATCCCGGGTTGAGATGAAGGAGGACATGGAAGCGATGATCCATCACTTCAAGTTGTTCACCGAAGGCTATTGCGTGCCGGCCGGGGAGACCTACGCAGCGGTCGAGGCGCCCAAGGGCGAGTTCGGCTGCTATCTGGTTTCCGACGGCGCCAACAAGCCGTTTCGCGCCCATCTGCGTGCCCCGGGTTTTGCCCACTTGTCGTCCATGGACACCATCGTGCGCGGCCACATGCTCGCCGACGTGGTCGCCATGATCGGAACCTATGACCTCGTGTTCGGCGAAGTGGATCGATGAGTACGGGAATCGGGAATCGGGATTCGGGATTCAGTAAAGCAGGGTGCAGCGGCTCGGTGCTCCAAGCTTCGAATTCCATGGGTCGCCACAGCCGCAAATTTCACACCGAGTCGAGGTTCGCCGATAGCGGGCTGGGTTCTTTCCGAATCCCCCATCCCCCATCCCGAATCCCGGAGTTCAACGCATGAAAGTCACCGGACATTTCGAACAGGTCAGGAACGTCGATCCGCTCGTCGTACTGACCGAGCACACCCGCCATCACATCGACGAGTGGGTGGCCAAGTTTCCGCCGGACCGCAAGCGTTCGGCATTGATCCAGGCGCTGTTTTCGGCGCAGGAACAGAATAAAGGCTTCCTTACCGACGATCTGATTGCAGCGGTGGCGAAATACCTCGACCTGCCTTCGGTGTGGGCTTACGAGGTGGCCAGCTTCTACTCGATGCTCGAGACCAAGCCGGTCGGTCGCAACAACGTGGCGATCTGCACCAATATTTCGTGCTGGCTCAATGGCGCGGAAGGCCTGGTCAAGCACTGCGAGAAAAAGCTCGGCATCAAGCTGGGTGAAAGCACGCTCGATGGGCGCGTGTATCTGAAGCAGGAAGAGGAGTGCATCGCGGCCTGCGTGCGTGCGCCAGCGATGACCGTCAACGGGCATTACCACGAGCATCTGGACATCCAGCAGCTCGACAAAATTCTGGACGGGTTGGAGTAGAGCATGGCAGTCGGACCCGCACCACAGAAACATCAGGTCGTCTTGACCACGCTGCATTTTGACAAGCCGTGGGCGATGGACAGCTACGAGCAAGTGGATGGCTACAAGGCGTGGCGGAAGATTCTGGCCGAAAAGCCTGACCCTGCGACGCTGATCGAGGAGGTCAAGAAGAGCGCGTTGCGTGGTCGCGGCGGCGCAGGCTTTCCGACCGGCTTGAAATGGTCATTCATGCCCAAGGGCACGATGCAAAAATACATGCTGTGCAACTCCGACGAATCCGAGCCGGGCACAGCTCACGATCGAGACATTCTGCGCTACAACCCTCATGCCATCATCGAAGGCCTCGCTATCGGTTGCTACTGCACCGGCGCCACCGTGGGCTACAACTATCTGCGTGGTGAGTTTCATCACGAGCCGTTCGAGCATTTTGAAGAAGCGCTCAAAGAGGCCTACGCGGCCGGTTTGCTGGGCAAGGATATCCAGGGCAGCGGTATCGACGTGGACATCCACACGGCGCTGGGTGCCGGCGCCTACATCTGTGGCGAAGAAACAGCGCTGATGGAGTCGCTCGAGGGCAAAAAGGGCCAGCCGCGTTTCAAGCCGCCGTTTCCAGCCAACTTCGGGTTGTATGGCAAGCCCACCACGATCAATAACACCGAGACGTATGCCTCGGTGCCCTCGATTCTACGCAACGGCGCAGACTGGTTTCTCAACCTTGGCAAGCCCAACAACGGCGGCGTAAAGGTTTTTTCGGTCTCCGGTCACGTGGCCAACCCGGGCAATTTCGAAATCGGTCTTGGCACGCCGTTCAAGGATCTGCTTGAGATGGCGGGCGGCATGCGCCCGGGCCGCACGCTAAAGGCGGTGATTCCCGGTGGTGTATCCATGAAGGTGTTGCCGGCTGACATCATCATGGACATGACGATGGACTTTGATGCCCTGCAGAAGGCCGGTTCTGGCCTCGGCTCGGGTGCGGTCATCGTGATGGATGACACCACCTGCATGGTCAAGACCTGCCACCGCATCTCCCGTTTTTACATGGCCGAATCATGCGGCCAGTGCACCCCGTGCCGCGAGGGTACCGGCTGGATGTACCGCGTGCTGTCACGCATCGTCGAGGGCAACGGCACCCAGGAAGATTTGCATCGCCTGAAGGCGGTTGCCGGCCAGATCGAGGGGCACACCATCTGCGCGTTTGGCGAAGCCGCCGCGTGGCCGGTGCAGGGTTTCCTGGGGCGTTTCTGGAATGAATTCGAATACTACGTCGAGTATGGCCGCTCGATGACAGACGGCCAGACTGTCGAAGCCGAGCGTGGAGTGATTGCATGAGTGCGCAGCCCATAAACAACGTCGCGCCAGACCTGTTGAATATCGAGGTCGACGGCAAGCCGACGCAGATCCGCAAGGGCGCCATGATCATCGAGGCGGCCGATGCGATCGGGGTCGCGATCCCGCGTTTCTGCTATCACCGCAAGCTTCCCATTGCCGCCAATTGCCGCATGTGTCTGGTCGATGTGGAAATGGGCGGCAAGATGATGCCCAAGCCACAGCCGGCGTGCGCCACACCGGTGGCGGAGGGCATGAAGGTCACCACGCGCTCGGAGAAGGCGTTGAAGTTCCAGAAGGATGTGATGGAGTTTCTGCTCATCAATCATCCGCTGGACTGCCCGATCTGCGATCAGGGTGGCGAGTGCGAGCTGCAGGATGTGGCGCTGGGATACGGGCGCAGCGTGTCGCGCTACACCGAGCGCAAGCGCACCATCGCCGACGAGAATCTGGGCCCGCTGGTGGCGACCGAGATGACTCGCTGCATCCAGTGCACGCGCTGCGTGCGCTTCACCAGCGAAATCGCCGGCTCCTACGAGCTGGGCGGCATGAGTCGCGGCGAAAATCTGCAGATCGGTACCTATATCGGCAAGACGGTCCAGACCGAGCTGTCCGGCAACATCATCGATGTCTGCCCGGTTGGCGCGCTGACCAACAAGCCGTTCCAGTTCAGGGCGCGTCCGTGGGAGCTGATCGCCAAACCGTCGATCGGTTATCACGATGCGCTCGGGTCCAACCTGTGGCTGCATACGCGCCGGGGCGAGGTGTTGCGCACCGTGCCGCGTGACAACGAGTCGATCAACGAGTGCTGGTTGTCCGATCGCGATCGTTACAGCCATGAAGGCCTGTATGCGGCCGATCGCATCAGCGCGCCGGAAGTGAAGCGGGATGGCCAGTGGCAGGTCACCAGCTGGGAGGATGCGCTGCAATTCGCTGGCGAGTCGCTGAAGAAGGCGCCCGGTAGCGAGCTCGGCATGCTGGTTCATTCGGCCACCTCGAACGAGGAAGGCGACCTGTTGATGCGGCTGGCTCGCGGCCTGGGCAGTGCGCATATCGATCATCGTCTGCGCCAGCTCGATTTTTCCGACAGTGTGACGGCATCGCCGTTTGGCGTGCCGGTGGCGCAGCTCGGCCAGATCAAGGCCGCGTTGCTGGTCGGGTCCGATCTTCGTTACGAAATGCCGCTGCTGAACCATCGCGTGCATCAGGCCACGAAGCAGGGCGCGAAGGTCTACGCGGTCAATCCGGTGCATTTCGATTTCAATTACAAGCTGGCGGGCGAGGCTATCGTGGCGCCGCCGGCCATGGTCGATGCGCTGCTGTCGCTGGCGAAAGCAGCGGTGGGTGCCGGGGGCACCGCGCCATCGGCGCTTGCTGATGCGATCGCGTCGGCACAGAGCGACGAGGGCGACGACGGCGCCATCGCGGCCCTGAAATCGGGCCCGTCGGTGGTGATTCTGGGCGAAGCCGCGGTGACTCATCCGCAGGCTTCCTGGTTGCGTTCGATCGCCCGATTCATTGCCGACGCCACCGGCGCGGGTTACAACGAGTTGCCGGTGGGTGCCAATGCTGTCGGTCTGGCGCGGGTCGGTGTTGTGCCCGGCCATGGCGGGCTGAACGCCCAGGCGATGTTGCTGCAGCCACGCAAGAG
>JALYXN010000178.1 GCA_030947085.1 Pseudomonadota bacterium
ATCCGGCACAGGACGCGGGAAGCGGCCCCAACTATTACGCGCTTAATCAGGACGCAGTCTACGACATCAATATCGACAATAGCGGCGATGCAAAACCGGACCTCGTGTTCCGCTTCAAGTTCACGAACCACTTCCGGGACCTGAAGGTTCCCGCCGGTGCCAGCCAGACCGCCGTACCGCTGATCAACATCGGCCCCTTCAGCGCGAACAACTCGAGCTCACTCAATCGCTACGAAACCTACACGGTGACCCGATACCAGGGGGCGCCAAGCTCCAAGAACCAAGGCCAGATGCTGACGAGCTCGATGGGCAGTTCCACGTTCAACAAACCTGTCGACAACATCGGTAATAAATCGATTCCCGATTACGTCAGCTATGCCAATCAATATATGTATAGCAATGTAAAGATCCCCGGCTGCGCGGCGACCGGCCGCGTTTTCGTGGGCCAGCGCAAGGATGGGTTCGTGGTGAACCTGGGGGAGATTTTCGATCTGGTGAATCTCAACCCGGTGGGCCCGCGCAATGGCACCCGAAATGCGCTGCACAACAAGAACGTGACCACCATTGCACTTGAGCTGCCGAAGAGCTGCCTGATCAACGCGTCGGGCGACCCGGTGATCGGCAGTTGGACGACGGCAAGTCTGCGCAGTTCCAGGATGATCAATCCCACGCCCAAGAGCGAAAACGATGCGGAAATCGGCATCGGCGGCTACACGCAGGTCTCGCGCCTTGGCGCACCGCTGGTGAATGAACTGGTCATCGGCCTGCCCGACAAGAATCGCTTCAACGCGAGCCAACCTGCTAACGACACCCAGTTTCTCCACTACGTGACCAACCCGTCACTGCCGGTGTTGTTGAACGCGTTGTTCGGCCCTGCCGCGCAGGCTCCGCAGACGCCACGCAATGATCTGGTGGCGGCCTTTCTCACCGGCGTCCCCGGCCTCAATCAACCCGCCAACCTGAAGGCGCCGGGCGAAGAGTTGCGCCTCAATACATCGACGCCGCCGACGATGCCAGCCAATCAGAAGGACCTGGGCGTGTTGGCTGGTGACCATGCCGGATTCCCCAACGGTCGTCGGCCTTATGACGACGTCGTGGACATCACGCTTCGGGTCGCCGAAGGCGCGCTTTGCGGCATGATCGGCAAGTGCGGCAGCCAGACTACCGATCCGAACAAGGGAGCGGCATATACAGACGGGACTCGGGCGGCCGGCGCTACCGCAGCGACCGCGGTGGTAAGAGGTGACGAATACGCCAGCGACACCTATCTCGACCATTTCCCGTACCTGGCGACGCCACTGCCAGGTTCGCCCAATGGCAAGAATGGCGTGCCGGCTAACTGAGTAAAAATACGGCCAAGCGCCGTCCGATGGTAAAGCGGCGTTGTGACGCGTGGTCCGCCATGCGTCACAACGCATCGTTACCAGTGACGGACTTTGTCTCGCGCCTGATTGAAAAAGTCGATGGAAACCTTGGCCTCGCAGTTGACTGCGCCGCAGCCGAGCGGGTGAGAAAAATCGGAGCCTTTCCGATTCGGTACGGGTGCGACTCATTCGCTGAAACGCTGAACAGATGACAAAGCCGTTTTTTAAGCCCCGATCGCAAGGACGATTTACGTTGAAAGGATGAGCCAGGGCCAATCATCGAGGCGCTCAGGTAAACACTGCAGCGAGCATCATAGGGTAGCTGCCGCTACTACAAGACGCGGTGCCGTCGGCCGCCGGCATGACCCTCACCAACGACCGCGACAGGCACAGCGAGGCGGCAGCATCGAACGTCGCCGCATCGAACGCCTTTTTGTAGTCCGGTCAGGCGAACCGAACTAGTTCAGAATCGAATGGCACCCACCTAAAGCTCGTCCCCGCGTACGCGGGGACCAGCGACTTCGATGGCCCGCCAACGTTCGAGGTGACTGGATTCCTGCGTTCTCTGCAACGACGGAGAAGCAGGCCTTACTCTTAATCAAGTGCCATTCAGTTCAGAATCCCTTGCAACGTGGGAATTCGCTCGACGGCTTTGCGCAGACCAGCGTGAAAGCTGTTGTCATTGCTGGCACATCTGTGGTGGATGGCGGCATCTGGGGCAAAAACCGTCTACGTAGAGGCAGGTCAGTTTGCTGATGAGCTGAGTTGGCAGGATTAATGGGCTGGGAGCGGAACTGCGGATGCACCGCCTCCAGGCTCACTCCACCGACAGTCCTCGCAGTGTCGCGCCATCCCCATCCACTCGCAGCACCGAGCCGTGCTCATACCAGTCTCCGAGCACGATTCTTTCAGCGATTTTTCCATCTACCGTCAGCGAATGCGCGGCCGGTCGATGGGTATGGCCGTGGATCAATCGCGTCGCACCAGCCTCGCGCATCGCTTCCACGACCGCCTTGGCATTCACATCCATGATGCCTTCCATCGTGCTGCCGGTATGCGCGCGACTGTCCTCGCGTGCCTGGTCCGCCAACGCGCGCCGCGCTGCCAATGGCATGGAAAGCACGTGTGCCTGCCACTGCGGACTGCGCACCTGCTGGCGCACCGCCTGGTAGGCGACATCGTCCGTGCAAAGCACGTCGCCGTGCATCAGCAGGGTCGGCTGACCCTCGATGTCGTGCACGGTGCCGTCGTCCAGCAAGGTCATTCCTGCGCGTTCGGCGAACGCCTCGCCAAGCAGGAAATCGCGATTGCCGACCATAAAATAAACCGCGACACCCGCCTGGCGTACGGCGCTGGTAGCGGTCGCGATACGACGGGGAAGTTCGGCGTCATCATCATCGCCGATCCAGGCCTCCACCAGATCGCCAAGAATGTACAGCGCGTCGGCGTGCCGGACCTCGTCGCTGGCGAGGTAGTCCTCGAACAAGGCAGTGATCTGTGGTCGGGCGGGATCCAGATGAAGGTCGGAAATGAACAGCGTGGTCATCGTGCGACTCAACTCTTGCTGGCGGATTTGGTTGCCCTGGACTTGTTCGGTTCTGCCGCCGGCTTTACAGGTTTCGCCACGCTGGCGGCAGTGGCAGGTGCCTCCTCGCCGACGACCTTAGCACTCTTGATCACCGCCAGGGGATTGGGTACGTCGCCGGCAAACGGACCAAGTGCGCGAGTGGGCAGGGCGGCGATTTTGTCGACCACGTCCATGTCGTTGAGCACCTTGCCGAAGACGGCATAGCCCCAGGTGAGTCCACTCTGGTTGCCGACGAAATCCAGCCGTCGGTTGTCCACCAGGT
>JALYXN010000209.1 GCA_030947085.1 Pseudomonadota bacterium
TGTGCACGTCTTGACCACGGCATTGTTGACGCAATTTTGAAGCAGGTCCGCCTTGTAGGCAGCTCCCTTCGAGTCACCCTGGTTCACTACCCGATTGGCCCATACCCAGTCGATGATGGTGGCGTAGGGGTGCTGCTTTATACTCACGGGTGTCCCCGTTTGCTGGTCACGGTAATGGGTGCTGTAGGCGCCGAGCGCGTCGGTATTGGCGAGCATCCAGTGGTAGGCCCGCACATCCGGGTCGACGATATACACACTGGTCCAGCGTGGCAGCGGGCCGATCGAGGGCTGCGCACCGGTGTCGCCCATCTTCTGTGTTTGATCGCATCGAGCCAGAGGCGCACAAGACTGACGCACACCAGCCAGGAAAGAAGCATCCGGCTGCAGCGGCTGGTAGCTGGATATCGCCTTGCTCGCCTGGATGTACTGCGTGTCCTGCTCCAGATAAATTTGTGGCTGGGCATTGTTCCACCACAACGCCTTGTGCCAGCGCGTATACGCGTACTGCGTGAGTGCGGGGCTGGTGTATGTGGCGGTACCGGAAATCAAGGCCGCCGTATATTGCGGTTGCGCCTGCGGCGCGAAGGCCGAAGTGTTTTCCACGATGATGTCGGTCCGCACCTGGCCCACGGTGCCCGGCGTGGCGCCTGCATAGGCACGTACCGCAAAGGACACCCTCAGGTTCGCGTTGGTGGTGCCGTCCGCTGCGGTCACCGGACCCGTGACGACCCACTCACTGGCCAACGGGCCCGAAAGCCACAGGTTGCATCGTGGGCTCCACGGCGCGCACGTCTTGTCCCGGTCAGCGGCCTGCAATAACGCACGCGCGTTGGCCGTATAGGTCTTGTCGCCGATCTTGAGTGAGACCCAGGCGTCGTAGGACGTCGCGAGCAATTGCGCCGGCGTGATGGGTGGGCTTCCTGCAGGAAGCTCCGGCTCTGCCGTCAACTGCACCGGTAGTCGAGCTTCACTGCCTAGCGAGGGGACGATCATGGTCAGTACCGCATGGCGCAGGCTGCCGTCCGGATGGAGCGCCTTGGCATCCACCTGCAGGGTTACCGGCTGTCCGTTAATGGAGGCGGTAACTGTCGCATTGCTGGGTACATCACCGTCCTTGAACACCTGACCGAAGGTTACCGGTACGTTTTTCTGCGTTTGCGTGGACTGACTGACAACCGTGTCCGTCACCGCGGCTGCCGCGTGCGCCTGGCCTGCACCCAGCAGCAGCATGCAACCTGCACAAGCACCTGCCAGCTTGCGCATAGCTTGAAAAAGCCAGTCTCTCCAACCTGACGGTCGTGATTGACGATCGTTACTCATGATGATCTCTCTGTGTCGCGTCGATTGATGACCGGGGAAACTCATCCGATGAGTTGCCCGGTGCATGTGGACGCGCTCCTTTGTGATGCGTGAAGATGACTGGCGTCGTTCAAATGACTTCAGCGTCTTGTGGGAAAGACTCGCGCCGGAACGACTCCCAGGAAGCGTGAAGGAACTGTATACGCCGGGGTTTTTAATACCGTGAAAGGGATCACGGTCGATGCGAGAGGCGACTTGCTATAGGCGATTCGGTGACATACGGCACACTTTGGCCTTGGCAATTACGCGCCTTTGGCGTCACCGCAGAGCGGAGACGCCGAATAAGCAAGCGCAATCAATGAAGCCTTCAGCCGAATTTTTTGCAAGCGATTAGGCCCAGGACCGCGGCTCTGCGCGCCTGGTTCTCGCCCTTTTCCGTGCCATGAAGGCGCTTCGTTGGCCCTTCAGGCCAAGTGCACGGTTCGCGCGCGCCCTTGCGCGCGAGTGGATAAGCATAGAGACGTATCTCGCGCTCAGCGGGCTCAGGATGCAGAGACAACCAGGAGCATCGCGCACAGGGCGCGCTCCTACAACATCAGTAGCATCCCGATTTGCGTGAAGTTATCCGCGGTGTGGGGGCCCGCTCGCGGGCGACCTGGTCAGGCACTTGTAGGAGCGGCTTTAGCCGCGATGCTTCTGCCCTGATGCCGCAACGAGAGCATCGCGACTGAAGCCGCTCCCACAAAATCAGTAGCGCCCCGATTCGCGTGAGGATATCGGCGGTGTAGAAGTCCCAGATCGCTTGACCGACAACATTGAATCTCTCCGAGAGCGACAACCACTTGCGTGCCATGCGCCGCAGCGACACATCAAGGCCTTCATC
>JALYXN010000295.1 GCA_030947085.1 Pseudomonadota bacterium
GTCCTGCGTGGCTTGGCCCGATGCGTCGGCAGCGCGGTCCACGGATCGTCCGGCCAGGGATGGCGGGGATAGCGACTCTTCAGCTCCTTGCGCACCTCCGGGTAGGTGCGCTCCCAGAAACTCTTCAGATCCTGCGTGACCTGTATCGGTCGGCCGGCGGGCGACAGCAGGTGCAGGGTGACCGGAATGCGTCCGGCGCCGACCCGCGGCGTATCGGCGAGGCCGAACAGCTCCTGCAGCTTTACCGCCAGCACCGGCGACTCACCCTCGACGTATTCCAGTCGCCGGCGCTGCCCGCTGGGTACTTCGATGCTTTCCGGTGCCTGCGCGTCGAGCACATGGCGCTGTCGATGATCGAACAGTGCCGACAACGCCTGCGACACGTCCTGCGCACCCAAGGCATCCAGCCGATGAATGCCTTGCAGATACGGCGCCAGCCACTGCTCGAGGGAGGCCAGCAAGGCGGCGTCGGACACGTCCGGCAAGTCAAGCTCTGGCATCCATGCGCGCACCGCACGCATCCGCGAGCGCAGCCGTTGGGCCGTGGCGCTCCAGGGCAGCCGCTCGATGCCTCGGGCGCGCACCGCAGCGATCAGGGCAGGCAAGGCATCCTCCAGATTGACCGCAACACTGCGGCGCTCCAGCACGATCGCGCCGAAGCGGCGTTCCTCAAACGCCTCGGCGGCGGCGCGCTCGTCATTCCATCGCAACGTATGCGCTTGCGTGAACTGCTCCGGGTAATCACGTTCCAGTGCGTGCGGGTCCAGTGGTGCCGCGGAAAGTATCAGGCTGTCGCGTGCCTCATGCCGCAGCTCCAGCACCACCAGCCACGGCTCGCCCACCAGCGCGGTGTTCTCGTGCAGTCGCGCGCCACGACCATTGGCGAGGGTGTAGCGCATGGGACGATGGTCGTCGCGCCGCGCCACCCGATCCGGAAAGGCGTGCAGCAGCAAGTCACCGACGCTGTGACTGTGCGGCACGCCGCTGGCCGCCGTACGGACGTCCAGACGTCTGCGCCAACCTCTGCTGACCTGTTCGATCGCGGCCAGCGCACCGGTGTCGACGTCGTCGCGAGGTGCGGAGCCTCGACGATCGCGCCAACCGTGAAGCGCCGCCACGCGAAGGCGAAAGTCGTCGCTACGACCCTGGGTGCCACGCAAGGGCGAACGCGCCTCCATCAAGGCCAGCAAGTCGGCGATCAGCGATTGACAACCGGCGGGCGCTCGCATCGCCGCGGCTGCCAGTCGCGGCGTTGCGCCCAACTTGAGCATGGCGCGACCAAGGGCGCTGATCCGCCCGTCGTCGCCAAGAGCACCCAGCCGGATCAGCAGATCCTGTGCCTGCGCCAAAGCTCCTTGCGGCGGCGGATCGAGCCAGGACATCTCCGCGACGCGGTCGGTGGTCACACCCCACGCGGCCAGCTCAAGCGACAGCGAAGACAATTCGGCCTGGCTGATTTCGGGTCGGCGCGAGGGTTCCAATCGCTGACTCTGCGGCCACAGCCGATACGCGGTGCCCTCGGCCACACGTCCGGCACGACCGGCACGCTGATCGGCCGACGCCTGGGAAATGCTGACGGTTTCCAAGCGGGAGAATCCGGAATTCGGATCGAAGCGCGGTTCGCGCGCCAGCCCGGTATCGACCACGGCGCGGATGCCGGGCAAGGTGATGCTGGACTCGGCGACATTGGTCGCTAGCACGATGCGCCGGACGGGAGCGGGCCGCACGCCCGCCTCAGCAGGCGCCAGCGCCGCCTGCTGCTCGGCCAGCGATAGTTCGCCATGCAGGGCGAACACCTCGACATCGTCCCGATCGAGCGTCTTCAGCAAGGTCGCCTGACAGCGCGCGATCTCCCGTCGTCCCGGCAGAAAGCCCAGCACGTCGCCATCAGTGTCCTGCAGCGCCTGCCGCACGACCCGGGCCAGGTGATGTTCGATGCTTTCCCGCGGACGCGCGGGCGGATGCTCGATGCGAACGGGGAAGCTGCGTCCCGGGCTGCTCAGGTAGGGTGCGTCCAGCCAGCGCGCGATGCGCTCGCCATCGAGCGTGGCCGACATCACCAGCAGGCGGAGTTCGGGGCGCAGCGTAGCTTGCACATCCAGTGCAAGCGCGGCGCCCAGGTCCCCAGCGAGGTGGCGCTCGTGGAATTCGTCGAACACGATGAGACCGATGCCGGTCAGTTCCGGATCGCTCTGCAGCAGCGAGGTCAGAATGCCTTCGGTGACCACCTCGATCCGGGTCGCTGCACTGACCTTCGACTCGAAGCGAATGCGATAGCCCACCGTCTGCCCGACGGGCTCACCCAGTTGCTGCGCCATGAATTGCGCCGCGGCACGGGCAGCGATCCGGCGCGGCTCCAGCATCACGATCTTCTGTCCCGCCAGCCACGGCGCATCCAGCAGCGCCAGCGGCACCTGGGTGGTCTTGCCGGCGCCCGGCGGCGCCTCGAGCACCAGCCGCGGATGATCGGCCAGCGTGGCGCAAATCTGCGGCAGCAGCGAGGTCATCGGAAAGGTGGGCGCGGATGCAGTCATCCGCCTCGATGATAACGGTTGAAGTGGGCCAGCGATGGCCCACTTCAGCGCTCAGCATGCTTTCAGGGCGACGCCAGACAGGCCTGGACCTGTTTGCCTGCCGCGTCGACACTGCCCAGATGATTGCTGTGTTTGCGCGCGTCCAGAATCACCTGCCAGTTGCGCTGGCACAGGCTGCCGTGACGTGTTCCTTGTTTCCACGACTGCATGGCCAGATCCTGCGCGTTGACAAAATCCGATTGGCGCAAGGCGTCCTCGGCGTGTTGCTGCAACTGTTCCGGCCAACTCGCCGGCAGCACTGGCGCGGCTGGCAACGGCGTGATCGCCATCGCCTTGGCGGCCGCTGCACGGGACGCACGCAACGGCGCCAGCGACTCGAACTTGTTCTGGTAATCGTCGGTGATCTGCTTGGCATCCGCGCTACCGCGAATCACCCGCGGCGTGATCAACACGATCAGCTCGGTACGGTTGCGACCGCGGCTGGTGGTACCGAACAGGCGCCCGAGGATCGGAATACGGTTGATACCGGGAATCCCGGTATCGGTAGCACTCTCGTCCTGCTGGATCAGTCCACCCAACAGCACGGTTTGGCCGCTTTGCACCGCCACCTGTGTCCCCACCGCGCGCTGCGCGATGGTGTAGTTGCCCTGCGCATTGGGCTGACCGAGCGTCGAGCTCACTTGCTGCTCGACAGTGAGATAAACCAGACCGCCCGGATTGACGCGCGGTTGCACATCGAGGATCACGCCCGTCGGCAGGTACGTCACGTTGCTGGCGGTGGCATTCGTGGTGCTGCCCGTGCCCAACCCGATGAACGAGGTCTGGTTGACCGGTATCTGGTTGCCGACCTGTATGTGCGCCTTCTGGTTGTTGAGCACCACCATCGACGGTGCCGACAGGGTCTTGGTGTTGC
Source organism: Pseudomonadota bacterium (assembly GCA_030947085.1). Classification (GTDB taxonomy): domain Bacteria; phylum Pseudomonadota; class Gammaproteobacteria; order Xanthomonadales; family Rhodanobacteraceae; genus Rhodanobacter. The sequence goes on from JALYXN010000295.1 coordinate 3,448, forward strand.
CGCTGGTTTCCAGCGCGCTTATCGCCACCTGCATCTTGCTGTTGATGAAGGAGTAGAACAGCGAGTCCACGGTGTTATAGGCATTGCCGCCCTTGCCCAAGGCCACCTGGCGGTGCCGATAGGGCTGACCAAGCGTGTTGACGCTGCCATCGCCATTGAAGGTGCTGCCGGTCAGTCCATCCAGATACCACTGCACACCAAACTGGAGGGCACCGGTGAGCGTCACCTCCATGATGCGCGTCTCGATCTGCACCTGCAGCGGAACGTTGTCCAGCTGGTTGATGGCCGACTTGATCTCCTCCCACTGTGACGGCCGCGCGCGTACCAGCAGCTGGTTGTTGTTGTCGACCGAGCCGATCCGCACGCTGCCGTCACTGGAGCTGTATTGCTGGTCATTGGAGGCGTTGCTGTTGCTGCCGCCAAACGTACCGCCGCCATTGCTGCTGCCGAGGCCGGAAGAGCTTCCACCGAAGGCACTGGTGCCGTTGGCGCTGCCATCGCGACTGCCGGAACCGATGCCGTTCAAGCCGGAACTGCCCAGGCCACCGCTAGTGCCACCACTGCTGCCCGCCGAGCCGCCAAAGCTGCCGAAACTGCCAGCGGTGCTGCCCATGCTGCTGGCGCCATTGGCGTTGTCGGCGCTGCCGAGGGTGCCCCCGGACAAGCCCGGGCCGACCTGGCCGCCGCTGTCACCACTGCCACCGGCGCCGTTGGTGTAGATCTGCGCCAGATACTTGGCCAGGTCCGACGCCTTGATATTGCGCACGTCGTAAACGAACAGCCGCGGCTCGTTGCCACCGCCGCGATCGATCTTGGTGATCCAGTCGCCCACTTCCTGCAGATAGTCCGGCTGGGTGCTGATCACCACGATGGCATTGGTGCGTTCGATCGGAATAAAACGCAGCATCCCGGCCAGCGGGGTGTCGCCATGCACGCCGAACATGCCGTCCAGCTTCGGCATGAGTTCGCCGACATTCGCGTACTGCAGGTTGAACACGCCCACCGACATCCCGCGCAGCCAGTCGACGTCGAACGTGCGAACCATGCTTTGGTAATTGGCCAGCTCATCGGGCGTACCTGACATCACGATCAGGTTACGTGCCGGATCGATCAGCAGCACGGCATCCTTGCGTGCGAACGGCTTGATCAGCTTCTGCATCTCGGTGGCAGAGATGTAGCGCAGCGGAAACAGCCGCGCCTGCAGACCGCCGGCCGGCGCACTGGCGCCCAGGCTTGGCACCATGTTGCCGGCCACCGCATTCTTCAGCGGCATCACCACGTAGCTGCCACCCTGCCTCACCAGCGCGTTGTCGGTCCAGGACAACAGGGTTTCCAGAATCGGCAGTGCCTGGCTCGACTCGACCGGCTCGGAAGTGGAGAACGAAATGTTGCCCTGCACGCCTGGCGCGATGGTGTAGTTCTTCTTCAGCAGATCGCCAAGAATCGCCTTGACCACCGCCTGTACCGGTTGATTTTCGAAGTTGAACGTGACCGCACCGCCGCCCGTCGCTGCCGGCCGGGGAGTGGCCAGCGCACCGGGCCGGATGAACGTGCCGCTGCCGGTACTGATCTCCGATTTGGCCGTGCCGTCGGTGCTATCGGA
>JALYXN010000315.1 GCA_030947085.1 Pseudomonadota bacterium
AGTATCACCTCGACGGGATCGAGGTGAGCCAGCTCAACGACAACGCCCGTTCGAAAATCCGCAACGAGAAAATCGGTTTCATCTTCCAGGCGTTCAACCTGATTCCCGACCTCAACGTCTACGACAATATTGAGGTGCCGCTGCGCTATCGCGGCATGAAGGGTGCCGAGCGCAAGCAGCGGATCATGGATTCGCTGGAACGCGTCGGTTTGGCTTCGCGCGCCAAGCACTACCCGGCCGAACTCTCCGGCGGGCAGCAACAGCGCGTGGCGATCGCCCGCGCATTGGCCGGCAGCCCGCGCCTGCTGCTGGCCGATGAGCCCACCGGCAACCTGGACACGCAGATGGCCCGCAGCGTGCTCGAGCTGATGGAAGACATCCATCGCGAAGGCGCCACCATCGTGATGGTCACGCACGATCCGGAACTTGCCGCCCGTGCCCAGCGCAACGTGCACATCATCGACGGCCAGGTGGTGGATCTTTCCGAGGAACCGCGGTTTCACGGCCACGCCACCGACACCGAAGAAGCACTCGGCTGAGCTACCTGTAGGAGCGGCTTCAGCCGCGATGCCCGTGCTCTGATGTCGCAAACAAAGAGCGTTGCGGCTGAAGCCGCTCCTACAGCCGCTCCTGCATTTCCTGCGAATCGAATCACCAGGATCAATCAACCAAGGTCGCCATGTTTTCCTATTACCTCAAACTTGGCTTGCGCAGCTTGCGGCGCAACCCAGTGCTAACTGGGCTGATGATCATTACGGTCGCGTTTGGTGTGGCGGCTTCGATGACCACGTATTCGGTGTTGCGCGGCATGTCCGGTGATCCTATTCCCTGGAAGTCGTCCAAGCTTTTCTTTCCACAGATTGACGTTTGGGGGCCTCAGGCGCGTAACGGAAGAAGTGAGCCGGCGGGTGCGATGGATTACATCGATGCAGCAGCTCTTTTGCGGGGTCACCGCGCACCGAAGCAGGCGGCGATCTACGGCATAGCACCTACGGTGTATCCCAAGGATCCCCAGCGGAAGTCAGTTGCCACGCAGGGTCATGCGGTATCGGCTGATTTCTTTTCCATGGCGGAGCCGACGTTTTTATATGGATCAGCCTGGTCGGCGAATGACGAGGAACATCGATCCAGGTTGGCGGTAATCAGCAAACTCCTAAATCAGCGTTTGTTCGGCGGCGTCGACAGTGTCGGCAAGGAAATCCATCTCGACGACGGCAATTTCCGTATCGTCGGCGTGCTGGACGGTTGGCACCCACAGCCACGCTTCTATGATCTTGCGACGAACGACGCTTTCGGCCCTGCGGATCAGCTATTTGTGCCGTTTGCCACCGCGATCGACATGCAAATGAATACGAACGGTGGTTTTGGGTGCGGTCGCAAACTGTCCGGGCCCGGGTTTGCTGGCGTACTCAGCTCGGATTGTGTGTGGATCAGTTACATGGTCGAGCTGGATGGTGCGGCCGAGGTGCGCAACTACCGCAATTACCTCGATGGCTATGCACATGCGCAGCAGGCATCGGGACGTTTTGGATGGCCGCCGAACAATCGCTTGCGTGACCTGCGGGCGTGGATGGATTTCGAGCAGGTGGTGCCGCCAGAGCTGAAAGTCTCCATCGCGCTGGCTTTCTGTCTATTGCTTGTCTGCATGGTCAATGCGGTGGGCTTGCTGCTGGCAAAGTTCATGCGCCGCTCCAGCGAAATCGGCGTTCGGCGCGCGCTGGGTGCAAGTCGCCTGTCGATCGCAGCCCAGTTTGGCGTGGAATCAGCAGCCATCGGTTTGGCCGGCGGCCTGATGGGTGTGCTGATTACCTGGGGAGGCACGGCGCTGATGCGCAGTGCGTTACCCAGCCAGGTGGCCAATCTCATTCGTATCGATTCCACTCTTCTGGCTCAGACGCTCTTGTTGGCGATTGTCGCCATGGTGTTGACCGGCCTCTATCCGACATGGCGTGCCTCGCGGGTTACGCCAGCGCTGCAACTGAAGACGGATTGAGGAAACGATATGGCCATCCATCCGCTTATCTCCGCATTGCGTCGACACAAGGCCGGCACGGTGCTCATTACGCTGCAGATTGCCCTGACTCTGGCGATCGTCTGCAACTCGCTGTTCCTTATCAGTGGCCGCATCGAGAAGAT
>JALYXN010000467.1 GCA_030947085.1 Pseudomonadota bacterium
CTGGGGTGCCACCTGGGAGACGATCCATCGATCATGCTCGGTCAGCGCCACGCCTTCCCCGCGGCCGCCAGCGGCCAGATTGCCGCGAAACTCGTCGCCCTGCGGGATGCGCGCCAGTGCGAAGGGTACGGGCTTGCCGTCGATCACCAGGATGCGCTTGTCGCCTGCGTTGATCTCGGGTATGAATTTCTGGGCGACGGTCAGCTGCCGGCCATGGCCGCGACCATCGCCACCGATCAGGGTCTCCAGCATCGAATTGAGGTTGCTGTCGCCTGACTTGACGCGGAAGATGCCGCGTCCGCCCATGCCGTCCAGCGGCTTGAGCACCACTTCGCCGTGCTCTGCGGTAAAACGGCGCAGTTCGGCCGCATCGCGCGACACGATCGCCGGGGCAATGCATTGCGGAAAGGCCAGCGCAAACAGTTTTTCGTTGCAGTCACGCAAGGCCTGCGGGTCGTTGATAACCGTCACGCCGCCGCGCTGGGCAACCTCCAGCACCATGGTGTCGTAGATAAACTGCGCATCCACTGGCGGATCCTTGCGCATCAGCACCACATTCAGCTCACGCAGATCGCGCCATTGCGCAGGTCCCAACGTGAACCAGTTCGCTGCATCCTCGCGCACGGTGAGCGGCGCAATCCGCGCCCATGGTTCGCCATTTCGCAGCGCCAGACCGCCTTGTTCGAAGTAGTGCAGCGAGTGACCGCGCCGCTGCGCCTCCAGCAGCATGGCGAAACTGGTGTCCTTGGCAATCTTGATCTGGCTGATGGGGTCCATCAACACGCCGACCGAAAAGGTCATCATGGTTCTCCGTTTTTTTGGCCCGGCTCGTGTTTCGAAGACCGGCAGGGAAGGCTGCTTACGTGGCTATACTAAAGGGCACGGGCGTCAAGGCAATTTTGCTTCGGAGATGAGACGCAGATAGCTGTCGTCCATGGCCATATGGTGCCAATATGGGTCAGGTTGTGCGGTTGAAGGGCGGCGGGGAAGATTACTGCTTGACAGTTTTGTCACACAGGCGTTAAACCTCAGGGCTTCGGATACACCGCCGTGGCGAGGGTTCCGGCGGGTTTGCTTTCGATATTTTTACATGCGCATCATGCGGCATGCCTGTTGCATGTCTGGTGTCTATCATGAGCTTGGGGCGCGCCGAAGGGGGAGTAGTGAATTTGAACGTGAGTGCTAATGACTTGGCTGGTCTCAAGGTCATGGTGATCGATGATTCCAAGACCATCCGACGCACCGCCGAGACCCTGCTGAAGAAAGAGGGATGCGACGTGATAACGGCGGTCGACGGATTCGAGGCACTGGCCAAGATCTCCGACCAGAAACCAGCGATCATCTTTGTCGACATCATGATGCCGCGGCTGGATGGCTATCAGACCTGTGCGCTGATCAAGAACAATCCGCAATTTCGCGCTACGCCGGTGATCATGCTGTCTTCGAAGGACGGCCTGTTCGACAAGGCGCGTGGTCGCATCGTAGGTGCCGAGCAGTATCTGACCAAGCCGTTCACGCGAGACGAGCTGCTTGGTGCCATTCATCGCCATGTCAGCATTGCCGCAAGCAGCTGAGTGCAGATTTCGAGGGGGACCTGTGGCCAATATTTTCATTATCGATGATTCGCCGACCGACATCCGCGTGTTGACCACGCTGCTTGAGCGTGCCGGGCATCATATTTCCGCCGTCAGCTCAGCTGAGGAAGGTATCGAGCGCGTTCGCGGCGAACTTCCCGACCTGATCATCATGGACGTCATCATGCCCGGCATGAATGGCTTCCAGGCAACCCGTACGCTGACCCGCGACCCGGTCACCGCGAGTGTGCCGATCGTGATGATCACCACCAAGTCGATGGAAACCGACCGTGTCTGGGGGCTGCGCCAGGGCGCCCGCGCGTTCATCACCAAACCGGTGAACGAAAAAGAGCTGCTGTCGTGCATCAACGACCTGATGTCGAACGCCACATGAGTCAGTCCGTCAATCGCACGCCCTTCGAAATACTGGCCCACTACGAGCGTCGCTCGCTGGCGCATGCTTCCGATACCAAGGAAAAGCTGGAGGCGCCGGGATTGTGGCGCGGCATCGGTTTTCGCGTCGGCTCGCGCCTGCTGGTCAGTGGCATCGACGAAATCAACGAGCTGCTTGCCGTACCGCCGCTGACGCCTGTTCCGGGTACCCGGCCCTGGCTTCTTGGCGTGGCCAATGTGCGCGGCAATCTGGTACCGGTCATCGATTGCGGGCGGTTTTTGTTTGGCGAGCGTACGCAACACTCCGAACGTACCCGCCTGCTGGTGGTTCGTCAGGGAAGCGGCAGTGTGGCGCTGCTGGTAGATGAGGTTTTCGGCCAACGCACCGTCGACGAGGAGCAGCGGCGAGACGCCGGCCGCGAGGAGGATCCGCGACTGACCCGATTCGTCGACAGCCTGGTCGGTGAACAGCAATTGGCAATTTTCAGCATGAGCAAACTGGTGCGCGCACCGGATTTCCGACAGGCTGCGGCCTGATCCCATCGGACTTGGGCAATGTGAAGGGCCGGCGCTCGCAAGGGCCGGAAACCGGGGACAACCATTTCCTGGCCAGCAACCGCTTCCAATGATGCGGAAACGGCCACGTACCAGCTAGACGGATGAGGTGAACATGAGTACTACAGGGGGCGTCAGCAGGGAACGGGGATACACTGTACTCATTGTCCTGCTGCTGATTGCGATCGGTTTTGCGGCGGTGGACTTCTTCTTGCTCAACCAGAAGAACGGTGAGGATCGCCAGGCGATCGCACTCACTACGCAGATTCAGGTGCTGTCGCAGCAGACGGCGAAATTCGCGCTGGAATCAGCGGATGGCAATGTCGACTCCTTTAAGGAACTCGAGTCCACCCGCAACTCCATCGATTCGGCCGTGCATCGGATCAACAAGGGCGATACCGAAAGCGGCATGCTGCCTTATGCGGACGCAAACGCCACGCCGGCCGGTCGCGCTGTCAGTGCACTCGACGCGTCCTGGAAGCAGTTAGATGCCGACATCAGCAAGATCCTGTCGAACAAGACCGTGGTGCTCAGTTCCGGTCAACGCGCCGCAACGCTGTCCCAGCAGATGCCCTTGCTCAATTCGAGCATGGAGCAGGTAGTCAACATTCTGCAGCAGCGCAAAGGCAGCTCCGAACAGATGCTGGGCACCTCCCGACAGATGCTTTCTGCCGACCGGATCATCCGTCGCGTGCAGGAGATCCTGCAGGGCGGCGACACCGCGCAGTCCGCAGCCGATGGCCTGTCTCGCGACGCGCAGTTGTACAGCAGCGTGCTTCAGGGCCTCATCAAAGGCAATAACGAAAGCGGTGTCGAGCCAGTTTCCGACGTCAACGCGCGAAAAATCCTCACCGACATGGATGCCAGCTGGACCAAGCTTTCCGATCCGGTAACCCGGCTGGTGGCTGCCGCAGGCAACATTGCCGACGTAAAACATGCAGGCAACCTGGCCTCGCTGGATTCGCAAACCGTGTTGTTGCGTGCCAACGACCTTTCCGAACAGATCAGCAAACTTCCCTTGCGCCGACTGTTTCCGAATGTGTGGTGGGGCCTGCTGGGCGCCATTGCCGCGGTAGCCTTCGCGCTGCTGCTGGTGATCACCCTGGTGCGAGATCAGCGCCAGCGCTTCACCAGCAGTACCGAGCTCAATCAGCGCAACCAGGAGGCCATCATGCGCCTGCTGGATGAGATGGGCTCGCTGGCCGAAGGTGATTTGACGGTCAAGACCACGGTCTCGGAGGACATCACCGGCGCCATTGCCGACTCCGTGAACTACGCCATCGATGAGCTGCGATCTTTGGTGACGACGATCAACGAGACCTCCGAGCAGGTCTCCTCGTCCGCGCAGGAAACGCAGACTACCGCGCGTCATCTGGCTGACGCCGCAGAGCAGCAGGCACGGCAGATCCTGTCGGCAACGTCGGCCATCAACCAGATCGTGACATCGATGGACGTCGTGTCCAAGGACTCGGCCGAGTCGGCCGATGTGGCCGAGCGCTCGGTGAAAATCGCCTCGCACGGCGCCGAGGTGGTGCGCGAAACGATCTCCGGGATGGACTCGATTCGCGATCAGATCCAGGAGACTTCCAAGCGAATCAAGCGTCTGGGCGAGTCCTCGCAGGAGATCGGCTCGATTGTGGAACTGATCAATGACATTGCCGAGCAGACCAACATTCTGGCGTTGAATGCGGCGATCCAGGCAGCGTCCGCCGGTGAGGCCGGTCGCGGTTTCGCGGTCGTGGCGGACGAAGTGCAGCGGCTGGCAGAGCGTTCCACCAGTGCGACCAAGCGAATCGAAACGCTGGTGCAGACCATTCAGTCCGATACCAACGAAGCGGTGAACTCGATGGAGCAGACCACGGCCGAAGTGGTCGCCGGTGCGCGCCTGGCCGAGGACGCCGGCAGTGCGCTGGGGGATATCGAGCGCGTATCGCACGATTTGTCCGCGTTGATCAATAACATCTCCACCGCAGCACGGGAGCAGTCCGCTGCGGCAACGGATGTTTCGCATTCAATGAACGCAATTCAGGAAATTACCTCGCAAACCTCGCAAGGCGCAAGCCAGACAGCCGACTCGATCGGCACCCTGGCGCAGCTGGCAAGTGATTTGCGACGCTCGGTGGCGCATTTCAAGCTTCCGGGTTGAGGGCAATCGGGCTGATGTCAGCCCGATTGAGACAGGCACTAGACCGAGGGCAGTCTCGCTGGTTGCTGGCTGCGTGCATGGTGCAACCGCTGAGAGAGGCGCATGAGACTTCAAGACCACATCGATTTCACCACGTTGCAGTGGGTCAAGCCGGAGCTCGACGATACCTTGTCGATTGCCCGCGAGGCGCTCGAGTCCTACGTGGACAATCCAGCCAGGCGCGAGTACATGCGCACGTGCGCGGATCATCTGCATCAGGTGCAAGGCACCTTGAAGATGGTCGAGCTTTATGGCGCGGCGATGGTCGCTGCGGAGATGGAAAAGCTTTCCATCGCTTTGCTCGACGATGGCGTTGCCCATCGTGAGGAAGCCTTTGCCGCGTTGATGCGCGGTTTGATGCAGCTGCCGGACTATCTCGAGCGGCTGTCCAGCGGACATCGTGATGTGCCCGTGGTGCTGTTGCCGCTGCTGAATGATCTGCGCGCCAGTTGCGAAGAACCGCCGCTGACCGAATCGGCCATGTTTCATCCCAACCTGGATGCCTTCCTGCCGGAGCAGGCACCGGCAGCAATGAACGAAAGCTATGCCGAGGCACATCGCGGCGAGTTGGTGGATTTGCGTCTGCGCTTCCAGCAGCAGTTGTTGAGCTGGTTCCGCGGCCAGAATGTTCCCGAGCAACTGGTGGCCATGCGCAAGACGTTGCTGGCGATCACTGCACGCTGTTGCCATGTGCACGGTCGGCGCCTGTGGTGGATTGCTGCCGGCGTGCTGGAAGGGCTGGAACAAGGCATGCTCAAGGAGCATGCCAGCGAAGTGCGTCAACTCATCGGCAAGGTGGATCGCAACATCCGTCTGCTGATCGAGCATGGCGAGAACAGTTTGCGTGCCGGTGATGCCGACGAGGTGGCCTGCAAGCTGCTTTACATCGTAGCCCAGGCAAAGCAACGCAGCCCGCAAATGGAACTGCTGCGCACCACGTATGCGCTCGACAGCCTGCTTCCCGATGCCAATGAACTGGAGCACGCGCGTGGCTCGATGGCGGGCCATAACCGCGCCCTGCTCGACTCCGTCTCCCGTGCACTGAAGGACGATCTGCTGCGGGTAAAGGAAGCGCTGGACCTGTTTCTGCGTCAGCAGGATGGCGATCCGGCCCAATTGGAAGCGCAAGGTGAGGTGCTCGAGCGTGTCGGCGACACGCTGGGCATGCTGGCGCTCGCCGTGCCGCGTCGCGTCGTCAACGAACAGCGTCGTGTGCTTGACGAGATCGCCACCCGCATGCGCGCCGCGGATGAGGAAACCTTGCTCGATGTCGCCGGCGCGCTGTTGTACGTCGAAGCGTCGCTCGACGACCACATCGAAAGCCTCGGTTCCGAGCGTGATGCCGACGCCGATGATGGGATGCACGGCTTGCCCCGCAGCGAGGCACTAAGCGTTGTCACCACGTTGATGCAGGAGGCGATCAACAATACCGCCCGGGTCAAGGACGCCATCGTTGCGTTCGTCGAATCGGGCTGGGAGCACGGTCGTCTTGAAGGCGCCCCGTCGCTGATGGATGAAGTGGCTGGCGCGATGCTGATGCTGTCTTCACCGCGCCCAGCGGAACTCGCCCAGGGCGTGGGCCGTTTCATCAAGTACGAATTGCTGGGCGATCACCGCGTGCCCGGTAACGCGCAAATGGATCATCTGGCCGATGCACTGGCGGCGCTGGAATACTACCTGGAGGCCGCGCGCGAACATCGCGGAGGGCTTGAACATATTCTCGACGTCGCCGAGCACAGCCTGGGCCTTCTCGGTTACTGGCCGTTGCCGGCAGAGCGCGCGGTTTCCGCTGCGGCTGCGGCACCCAGCGACGATGCCGCTCCCGTATCGGCTATGCCGGAAGGCAAGCATGAAAAGCATCCGGAGCTTTCCGAATCGGTGAGCCTGATTCCCGGAAACGATCTGGCTGACGCCTTCGTGGGCGACGCCGCTTCCCCGGTCATGCCGACGCACGATCTGGATGGCATGCGGCTGGCGCAGACCGAGGCCACGGCACCACC
>JALYXN010000365.1 GCA_030947085.1 Pseudomonadota bacterium
TCCACATGCTTCATCAGCACGATGCGTGACGCGACTCGCCCGGAACTGTCGACGGTCGCCAGATTCATGGCGGTCGGCTCGCGGTCGCCGCTGGCTTTTGCCTCATCCAGAAGCCGAAGAAAGGTGTCTAGAATTTCGGATTTAAGCATGATGTCTGAAACTTTCCTTTTGCATCGAGGCCGACTCGCGCCATCATGGTACGAATGCTCCTCATTGATGATAGTGCAATGCCTTACTCGCCCCGTATCGTTTTGCACCCCATGCTGGCGCAATCCGGCCGCAAGAAGTGTGAAAGCCGCCGCGCAGCAAGCGCTTGCCTGCCCGTCGCTAAAATTCCTCCCGGAGCCGGGGTGTGTTGCGGATGACGTCTTACGCCGATATGCAGAACGAGGCTCTTGCCGGCCACTTGCTCGACCAATACGCCGGGCGTATCGCCCGCTCCCGCCGCGCCTACATTATCGGCCTTTCCGGCCTGCAGGGCAGCGGCAAAAGCACTCTCGCCAAGGTCATGAAGGCCCAGGCGCAGGCACGGGGCTGGCCAACCGACGTGTTGTCACTGGATGACTTCTACTACGCTCGCAGCGGACGCGAGGAGCTGGCACGCGACGTGCACCCGCTATTGCGCACCCGCGGCGTACCGGGCACGCACGAGATCGAACTGCTGTTGTCGGTGCTGGTGGCCCTGCCGCACGCCAGCCGAAAGTTGCCGGTGCCACACCCGCGCTTCGACAAGGGCCGCGACACCCGCTTTCCACCCTCGCGCTGGCCACGCATTACCCAGCCGCCCAAGCTGGTGCTCGTCGAGGGATGGGCGCTTGGCATTCGACCGCAACTGCAATCGGCGCTGGTCGACCCGATCAACGCGCTCGAACGCGATCAAGACCCCGATGGCGCCTGGCGGCACTGGGTGAACCGGCAGCTTCGCGGTTATCAGCCTTTGTGGCGGAAGTTCGATGCCTTGATCGTGTTGCAGGCACCCAGCTGGGAAATCGTGCGGCGCTGGCGTGGCGAACAGGAGCAGGATCTGATTGCGCGGCACGCACCGTTGGCCATGGACGAAAAGGCGCTGGAGCGCTTCCTGCTGCACTTCGAGCGGCTCAGCCGCCACGCCCTGGCCACCTTACCGGCGCTGGCCGACACCTGCGTCGAATACGACGAGGAACGCCACGTCACCGGCTTGAACCACGGCTGACGGATCGCAGGAAGCGTGGCGCGCCAGTGCGTTGACATCATGGCGCTTCCGGTTCTGCCTTGGTCGATCACGGAACCAACCTCATGCGGGGCCGTTCGTCGGTGACGATGTCCTCGGAGCGCAATAGCTTGACCTGCTGGCCGGGCACCTTTTACCGACTGGGCAGCTTGGGCACGCCGCAGCACCGCGCCCTCCATGCGCCTGATCGATGCTGCATGGAGTCCAACGACCTTGGCGACTCGGCCTCATTGTTCGTTTGCACCGTGCATGCAACACGCAACACTTTCCAGTCCTGATAGCCGTCCCCGCCTTGCGAAGGTGCATATACAGCAGCGCAGCATTCGCTCAGCCAGCGGGCTCTACCTGTACCGCCGTGCCATAAGCCAGCACCTCGGTCACGCCCTGGCCCACCTCGTTGGCGTCGTAACGCATCGCCACCACGGCGTTGGCGCCCATCGCGGCGGCATGCCGCAGCATCAGCTCGAACGCTTCCTCGCGCGCCTTTTCGCACAGTTCGGTATAGATCGAGATGTTGCCACCGACGATCGTCTGCAGCGCCGCGCCGAGATTGCCGACCACGCTGCGCGAGCGCACGGTGATACCGCGAACGATGCCGAACGAGCGCACGATGCGGCAGCCGATGATGTCGTTTCCGGTACTGACCTGGTGGTTGGGAATGGCGGGCATGGTGTTCTCCTTTCAGGTGGGTGAATCGACGGAATATCAGGGAACGATCTGGGCAGCGTAGCCCTCACGTGCATCCGGCCACTGCAGCACGAAGCCGCTGTCGCGAAGGCGCCGATTGCTGAGCCGCTTGCTGCCGATGCCCGCGGGCGGCGGACCGTCGGCCGGTAGCGGCGCATCGAGCAGCGTGGCGAGATGGTCATACAGCGTGGCCAGCGGCAGCGGCGTGTTGTCCGCACCGATATAGAGCGGTTGCGGATCGGGTAAATGCAACAGGTAGGCAATGGCCGCGGCGGCATCATCGACATGGATCCGGTTGGCCCAGTGCGACAGCGAACGCGGCGCGCTGGCCTTGCCTTCGCGCAAGCGCTCGAACAACTGCGTGCGTCCGGGGCCATACAAGCCGGCCAGGCGCAGCACGATCGTCGAGCAACCGGCACTGGCCAGAAGCTGCTCGGCCTCGAGCAGGATCTCGCCATTGAAGCCGGGCGGCGCCACCGGTGTGTGCTCGTCCACCCAGTCGCCAGCGTGATCGCCGTATACCGCGCTGGACGACACCAGCAAGGCACGCTGTAGCGGCGCATCGGCCAACGCATCCAGCACGTTGCGCAGACCATCGACGAACACCGCGCGATAAGCGGACGGCTCACGCCGGTCCGGCGTCGGCAGATAAACCAGCTGCGTGATACCCGCAGGCAGCTCGTGCAAGCTCTCACGCCGGGTCAAGTCTGCCTGCAGCCAGTGGATACCGTCGGCCTCTTCCCGCGGTGGCTGCCGACGCAGCGCCCACACCGTGTCACCACGCGCATTCAGGCATTGCGCCACGCGCCGACCCACATCCCCGCAACCTGCCAGCAATACTTGTTCGCTCACTGTCACATCGCTCCCACAGGGACCGCACGCGCCCTGCTAGCATTTGCCCATGAATCCGTCGTGCAATCTTTTCATCATTGGCCCGACCGGCGCCGGCAAAACGTCCATTGGACGACGACTTGCTGCGCATTATGGCCTGTCATTCGTCGATCTCGATCAGGAGATCGAACAGCACTGCGGCGTGGATGTCAGCACGGTGTTCGACATCGAGGGCGAAGTGGGTTTCCGCCAGCGCGAAAGCGACCTGCTGGATGAGTGCAGCCGACGATCGGGCGTACTGCTTGCCACCGGCGCCGGCGCGGTTCTGTCACCCATCAATCGCCGTCACCTGGGCGAACGCGGTTACGTGGTGTGGCTGCAGACCAGCATTGCGCAACAACTGGAGCGGCTCGATCGCGACCACCGCCGCCCGCTGCTCGCCGGGCCCGACCGCCACGAGCGCCTTCAGGCCATGGCGGACACCCGCGGGCCGATCTATCGCGACCTCGCCGACCTCGCCATTCCCGGCGCGCACGGCGGTGTTGCCAGTGCCTGTCAGCGCTGTGTCGAGCTGATCGATCAGCATTGGCAGCGATCTCCCACCGCGTCGGTACGGCTAAACGCATGAGCCAACCCTGTCCGAAAATCATCACCGTGCCGCTCGGCCCTCGCAGCTATTCCGTCTGCATCGGCGCGGGTCTGCTGGGCGATTACGCGCGCTGGCGCGCCATGCTGCGCGGACGGCATGCGCTGGTGATCAGCAACACCACGGTGGCACCGCTGTATCTGCCGCGCATCGAAGCGGGGCTGCAGGGACTGACGTGGGCGTCGCTGCTGCTGGAGGATGGCGAAGCGCACAAGACCTTCGCCAACGTCGGCCGCGCACTGGAAGCACTCGGTCAGCTGGGAGCCACGCGCGACGCCTGCGTGATCGCCCTCGGCGGCGGCGTGGTCGGCGACCTGGCCGGGTTCAGCGCCGCCTGCTGGATGCGTGGCATCGACTTCATCCAGATGCCGACCACCCTGCTGGCCATGGTCGACTCGTCCGTCGGCGGCAAGACCGGCGTCAACCTGCCGGTCGGCAAGAACCTCGCTGGGGCGTTCCATCAGCCGCGCGGCGTACTCGCCGATATCGATACCCTCACCACCCTGCCCCAGCGCGAATACCGCGCCGGCTTGGCGGAAGTGGTCAAGGGCGCGGCGATCGGCGACGAACCGTTTTTCGCCTGGCTGGAGCAGCACGCCGAAGCGCTGGCCGCGCGCGATCCAGCTACCGTACTCGAGGCCATCGCGCGCAAGGTCGAGTACAA
>JALYXN010000369.1 GCA_030947085.1 Pseudomonadota bacterium
CGCCGGTACCGATGCGCACGTCATCACGCGGCTGGCTGGTCAGTTTACGGATGTGCTCGATCAGTCGAAATTCCAACGTGGCAGCCTCGCGGTTTCAGCGAATGAACCACAGGATCGGTTCATCACGATAGATAGTCTGCCCCGCCGGCCGGAAGCCCGCCTTGGTGGCAACCTTGATCGACCCCGCATTGTCGGGCGAGATGATGCAGGCGCAGTGGTGGTCGCCGAAGTGCGTTTGCCCCCACGCCATCGCGGCGGTCAGTGCTTCGCTGGCGTAGCCTTTTCCATGCGCCTGGGCAGCGAGCACCCAGCACATCTCCGGCACCCCTTCCAGTGCGGGAATGCCGCGTTTGAAATCGGCGTAGCCAAGATCACCGATGCAGCGACCGGTGGACCGCTCTTCGACTGCCCAGCAGCCGTAACCGAGGAAATTCCACAGACCGGCGTAACGCAGCAGGCGCAACCACGATTCCTCGCGGGTCGACGCACGAGCGCTGAGGTGCCGGTAAACCTGCGGATCGGCCCACATGTCGGCGAGCGGCTGAAAGTCTTCCACGCGATGAGCCCGCAGCCGCAGCCGTGGCGTTTCCAGCACCGGGACGATCGCATCCAGCGGCGTAACCGCCACCGCGGCAGGCATCAGCCGCGCTTCTCGACCGTGCGCAGTTCGCTGGCCAGCTTGTCCAGCACGCCGTTGACGTAGCTGTGGCCATGATCGGCACCGAAGCGTTTGGTGACTTCGATCGCCTCGTTGATCACCACGCGGTACGGCACGTCCGGACGAAAGGTCAGCTCGTAAGCCGCTAGACGCAGCGCGGCGCGTTCGATCGGATCGATCTGCGCCACCTCACGGTCGATGTGCGGGCGCAGGCTTTCGTCGAGCTTGGCGACGTGTTTTTCCACGCCGTGCAGCAAGTCTTCGAAGTACTCGAGGTCGGCGATCTGCATGTCCTGCTCGTGCCGAAACTGCTCGATCACGGCATTCATGTGGCTGCCGCTGATCTGCCACGCATACAGCGCCTGCAGCGCGCGACGACGGGCGCGAGAACGGGCCTGCATGTCGATCCCTTGCGCTTGCTGAGCCATCAGAGTTTCCCGTACAGGTTGACCATTTCCAGCGCGGCCATGGCGGCGTCGACACCCTTGTTGCCCGCCTTGGTGCCCGCGCGCTCGATCGCCTGCTCGATGGAATCGGTGGTCAGTACGCCGAACGCTACCGGCACCCCGGAGCTGTAGGCCGATTGCGCCAGGCCCTTGGCGCATTCCCCCGCGACGAAATCGAAATGCGGAGTGGAACCGCGAATGACGGCACCCAGCGCAATCACCGCCGCGTATTTGCCGGAGTTGGCCAGCTTGTTGGCGACCAGTGCGATTTCCCAGGCACCGGGCACGCGAATCAGCTCGATCGCGTCGTCCTCGACACCGTGGCGCACCAGCGCGTCGCGCGCACCGGCGACCAGCGGCTCGACCACAAAGCCGTTAAAGCGGCCGGCAACGATGGCGAAATGGCCTTGGGGCGTGGCGAAATCGCCTTCGATGATCTTCATTGCGCAGTTCCTTGGGTGGGCACAGGGCCCATACAGATCGGCCATTTTACGGGTTTGCCGGGGATCGTGCTTGCTCAGCCTTCTGGCTTCAGGTGCGGATAACCGCTGAATTCCAGTCGCGCGGCACCAGCCGCGACCTGCAAGCGCGCCGGGGTGCCGAACGGCAAGGTCAATTTGGCCGGCTCGTGACCGACCGGCATGCCGCTGATCACCGGGATGCCGCACGCCTGGCGAATCTGGTCGAAGCTGTCGGCCAGTCCATAACCGTTGTCGTAGCCGCTGGCACGGCACTGGCTGAAGTTACCCAGCACCAGTGCCTGCTGCCGTCCCAGCACACCAGACAGATGCAGCTGGTAGAGCAGCCTTTCGATCCGGAACGGCGGTTCGCCCACGTCCTCCACAAACAGGATGCCGCCCTCGATGTCGGGAAAATACGGCGTGCCGATCAGGCTGCACAACACGGCGAGGTTGCCGCCCCACAGCGGTCCTGCCACGTCGAGCGCCGCATCGGGTGTCGTCACCCAGTCGGCGCTGGCCGCCGGCGAATGCGCCGTGTTCCAGAAGTGATCGGAGGTAAACGTATCGAGCGCCTCCGCTCCGAAATCCGCACCCAGCATCGGGCCGTTGAAGGTACAGAGCCCACTTTTCGCATAGAGCGCCAACTGCAACGCGGTGAAATCGCTGTGGCCGACCAGCAGGGTATTGCTGCCCGCCAGCCGGTCGCGCAACGCGTCGTAATGCAGGTGTTCCAGCAGACGGGTCGCCCCGTAGCCACCACGGATGGCCAGCGCGATATCCGGCAGTTCATCCATCGTCGCCAGCGCGTTC
>JALYXN010000376.1 GCA_030947085.1 Pseudomonadota bacterium
GGAACCAGCCGCCCATGCCGAGCCCGACCAGTCGCACCGGCGCCAGCTTGGTCACCATCGACAGGCCGATCGGTGACAGGCACAGCTCGCCGGCGGTCTGCAGCACGTAGCACAGCACCAGCGTCCACAACGGAATCATGCCGTCGTCGCCCACCAGGCTGTTCAAGGCGTACATCAGCACGGCAAAGCCAAGCGCATTGCCGATCAGGCCCAGACCGAACTTGCGCGGAATCGACGGCTCGATCTTGCGTTTGTCCAGCCACGCCCAGATCAGGGTGACCAGCGGCGCCAGCAACACGATCGCCACCGGATTGACCGATTGGAACCAGCCGATCGGGAACTCCCAACCACCCAGAATATTTCGCTCGACAATGTTCTGCGCCAGGAAGTTGAACGAGCTGCCCGCCTGCTCGAAGAACATCCAGAACAGCACATTGAATGCGAAGATGATCAGCATCGCGATGACGCGCTGAATCTGCACCTTGCCGCTGCGTACCGCCTCGATTACCAGCATCGCACCGACACCGATGAACAACAGCGTCAGCAGCCACTGGATCACCACCGCGCCGGCGCGATCCATCAGCAGATACACCAGCGGAATGGCCATCAGCACACCGAGAGCCACATAGGCTACGCGGACCTTGCTGGCGATTTCCGGTGCCGGGCGACCGATGTCGCCGAGTTGACGGCGACCGAACCAGAACCAGACCAGGCTGATCAGCATGCCGACGCCCGACGCGGCGAACACCACGTGGTAGTTGTCCTGCTGCGGCGTGCCGAACACCTGCTCGGCCAGATAGCTGGTCAGGATCGGCGCGATCAGCGCACCGGCGTTGATACCCATGTAGAACAGGGTGAAACCGCGGTCGCGACGCGAATCCCCCGGCGCATAAAGCTGACCAACCATCGAGGAGATATTCGGTTTGAACAGGCCGTTGCCGACAATCACCGTGGCCAGGCCCAGCATGAATATTTGATGGTTGGGCACCATCACCATGAACAGTCCGGCCGCCATCACCACGGCGCCGAGCAGGATCGAACGCTGGTACCCGATCACCTTGTCGGCGATGTAACCGCCGAACACCGCGGTGGCATAGACCAGCGCGAGATAGGCGCCGTACGTGCGGCTGGCCGATGCTTGGCCGGCCTCGTCGCCGCCAAAGAACTGCGACACGATGTAAAGCGTGAGCGCCCAGCGCATGCCGTAGAACGCGAACCGCTCCCAGAACTCGGCCATGAACAGCATCCACAGCGGCCGTGGGTGGCCGAGCAGCTGTGGAAATTCGGGTACCGGCGTGGTCTCGCCGGTGGTTGTGGTGTGTGCCATGCAGTCCCCCTGAGTGTCTGATCGCAACATATTGCGATCAGCAGATGTAACCGCAGCGCAGTCCCCCGTCAAATGAGACGCCTCAATCGCGGCGCTCTCGCTGGATCAGGTGCCGAGCAAGGTCCGCACGTCCAGCAGCTCGGGAAAGAACTCCAATTCGAGCGCCTTCTTCAAAAAGCTCACCCCCGATGATCCACCGGTTCCGCGACGGTGGCCGATGATCCGCTCCACCGTTTTCATATGCCGGAAACGCCAAAGCTGGAAACTCTCCTCCACATCCACCAGCTGCTCGCACATGTGATATTCCGACCAAAATTCCGCCCGACCCTCATAGATGCGCTTGAGCGCCGGCAGCAACGCCTCATGGCGTCGGTAGGCCTGGGTCCAGTCGCGATCGAGCAAGGCGGCCGGCACCGCATGGCCGCGCCGTGCGAGGTAGCGCAGAAACTCGTCGTAGAGGCTGGGCGCCTCCAGCACTTCTCGCAGTTGCGCTTGCGCCGCCGGATCATGCGCAAACACCTTGAGCATGTCGGCATTCTTGTTGCCGAGCAGAAATTCGATCTGCCGGTATTGCAGCGACTGGAAGCCTGACGACGGCCCCAGCACACCGCGAAACTCCAGATACTCCGACGGCGTCAGCGTTTCCAGCACCGCCCATTGCTCGAACAGCTGGCGCTGGACCTGCTTCACCCGGGCCAGAATCTTCAGGCAGGCATCGAT
>JALYXN010000385.1 GCA_030947085.1 Pseudomonadota bacterium
GGTCACTTCGAGAATCTCGGTGCACAAGTTCGAAAGGTGAATCACGTTTTCCGGTTTGGCCGTCTGATTGCTGGTGGCGTTGGAGCGGTCCTTGAAGGTGATCCAGCCATTGCCGGTCTGCGCCAGCGTGCGCAACATGCGGGTATAGAGTTCGCGCGCCTTGATCGTCTTGACGGCCAGGCCTTCGGCTTCGGCCTTTCGATACTCAGCCTCGAACGTCTCGCCCCAGCTGTCGACGAAGTGCGGCACCTGCTTGGGATCGAACAGCGACCAGTCGCCGCCGCTTTCGACCCGGCGCATGAACTCGTCGGGGATCCAGTTGGCGAGGTTGAGGTTGTGAGTGCGACGCGCCTCTTCGCCAGTGTTGTCGCGCAGCTCGAGGAATTCCTCGATGTCGGCATGCCACGGCTCCAGGTAGACGCAGGCCGCGCCTTTGCGCCTGCCGCCCTGATTCACTGCGGCCACCGAGGCGTCCAGCGTTTTCAGCCACGGCACCAAGCCGTTGGAATGGCCATTGGTGCCTTTGATCAGCGAGCCGCGCGAGCGCACTCGTGACCAGGCGATGCCAATGCCGCCGGCAAATTTCGAGAGCTTGGCGACGTCGGCATACTTGTCGTAAATCGACTCCAGCGAGTCGGTCGGCGAGTCGAGCAGGAAGCATGAAGAGAGTTGCTCGTGGGTGGTGCCGGCGTTGAACAGCGTGGGTGAGCTGGCGATGTATTCCAGCGACGACAGCAGGCGGTACAGCTCCAGCGTCTCGGCGATATCGTTGCCGCCCAGCGCGCAGGCGACGCGCATGAAGAAGTATTGCGGCGTTTCAATTACATGGCGCTTGGTGGGATGGCGCAGCAGGTAGCGGTCGTACACGGTGCGCAGGCCGAAATACTCGAAGCGGCGCGAGGCCAGCGGTTCGATCGCGTCGTTGAGCTTGCGTGCGTTCAGCGCCACGAAGTCGCGCAGCCGGTCGTTGAGAATGCCGACCTCGGCACCGTGGGCGACCGATTGCGAAAAACTCTGAAGCTCCTGGCCGGACACTTCCTTGTCGATGAAGGCGCTGAGCAGGCGGGCGGCGAGCTGGCCGTATTCGGGCTCTTCCGCAGTGAGCGCGGCGGCGGTGCGGATCGAGAGCTGATCCAGCTCGGCCGTGGTGGCGCCGTCGTACAAGCCGCCGATGGTCTTCAGCGCCACGCGCAACGGATCGACCGCGTGTAGGCCTTCGCTGCTGCGGGTAACGGCCTTGACGATCTTGTTGACGTCGACGATCTCCTGACCGCCGTTGCGTTTGGTGACATGCATCCGCGCTGGGTTGTGCGGCGCGGTGAGTATGAAAGCGGCATCGTCGGGGGAGCGGCGGGGCGTGGTATCGGCAAGAGCTGAATTGCGCTCGCTTGCAGCGGAATCGAGGGGTTGCATGGCTGGTGGCTCCGGCATGGACATCAAACACCTGCTCCCGCGCGCAGGGCCTGAAGCGATGGATTCCGGGAACGGCACACAATGCAGGCGTCACACGACCTTCTGCACTGCGACGAACCTCCCCGCGGAAGCCATCACTACGCACCGGGACACGTTCGTCCCAATGTGCCGGCAGGTCTTCGGACTTGCGGACGTGGATCTTGCGATCCGCCTACTTGCTCCCGCTTCCCAGCCATCGAAGGCCAGTGCAACGTGGGTGCTTTCGTTTCCGCTTTACCGCTGCGGGGCAGTTCCGGATTTACACCGGATTCCCTTTTAAGCCCGTTGACAATCGCGTCTGGACGGGCACCGACGGACACAACATATCGGGTGTCCGGGCGTCGGTCAACCCAACAAGTTGTGTAAAGGTCGACCCACAGCCATGAGTGCGACGTGCCTTGGCTAAGGACGCCGGTCGGCTGAACATTCAGAGCGCGTCGTGGTCCAGTTCGCCGGTGCGGATACGGATCACCTGCTCCAGCGTGCTGACGAAAATTTTGCCATCGCCGATCTTGCCGGTGCGTGCGGAGTTCTGGATGCACTCGATGACCCGGTCGAGCTGATTGTCGGCAATTGCCACCTCCAGCTTGATCTTGGGCAGGAAGTCGACCACGTATTCGGCGCCACGATAGAGTTCGGTGTGGCCCTTCTGACGCCCAAAGCCCTTCACCTCGGTAACCGTCACGCCTTGCACGCCGACAT
>JALYXN010000392.1 GCA_030947085.1 Pseudomonadota bacterium
TGGCGCTTTGCAGGTGAGGTACCTGCATGGTAGCGCCTGGGGAAAAGCGTGTCAGCGACACGCTTTTCCACCAAAACGCGGGGACCTTGTCTGCTGCGTCGTCTTTTCACGACGTTGCACACTTGCCGATCAAACCACGCCGCACCGGTTAGGCTGCCACGTTTCCCGCGGCAAGCGCACGGACGCCGGCGGCTTTCAGGGCCTTGCCGCCGATGGCCCAGTCACCGCTCTCGAATTCCTTGATGCGTACCCAGGTGACCCCGCGAAGGTTCTCGCCTTCGACCGCGACCATCGCGTCGGTGACCCGGGTGATGAGCTCCTGTTTCTGTCGCGGCGTGAAAACGTCCTTGATCACGTCAATCGTTACCATCGGCATGTCGTTTCTCCTGCAGGTTGAACACGGTCGCCGAAACCGTTCCGGCGGCTTGGATTGAAGTTCACACGCACTGACGACCCATGCTTGAAGAAACCCGGGAGAAAATCTGGAGGTTCGTGGGAGATCGCGCGGCCGTGTTCTATGCTCGCTCCATGATTTACCGTTTCGGTCCCTTCGAGCTGGATATGGCGAAGTTTGAGCTGCGCGCCGACGGTGAGGTGCGCGCGGCGGAGCCGCAGGTATTCGCGCTGCTGGCCCTGTTGGTGAGCAATCGCGAACGAATGGTATCTAGGGACGAGATCATCGAGCGGGTGTGGGACGGCCGCATTGTTTCCGACGCGGCCGTGTCCAGTCGAATCAAGTCAGCCCGCCATGTGCTGGGCGACGACGGCACCAGTCAGCGATTCATCAAGACGATCCATGGTCAGGGTTTCCGTTTCCTGCCGGAAGCCACGGTCACCGGAACCGCGGCGGCGGAGCACGCCATCCAGATCCCGGCCACGGCCGAAGGCGTATGCCGACCATCGATCGCGGTGCTGCCGTTTCGCCTGCTCGGCTCGGCGGGGCCGTATGCGGCCATTGCCGACGCCTTGCCGCATGACCTGATCACCGAGCTCGCTCGCCTGCGCTGGTTGTTCGTCACCGCGCGCGAGTCGTCGTTCCGGCTTCGCGGTGCCGACGCCGGCGCCGCGGACATCGGTCGACTGCTTGGTGTGCGCTATTACCTTTCCGGCACGGTGGAGATCAGCCGCTCCCGGCTGGAGGTCACGGTCGAGTTGATCGATACGCGCGACGGCGGCATCGTGTGGGCCCAGCACTTTGCTGGGGGAATCGACGACGTGCATCAGGTGCGCGGGGACATCCGCTCGCGCATCCTCTGTGCGCTGGAGATCCATATTCCGCTGCATGAGGCGTCGCTGGCGCGCCTTTCGGTCACCGAAAATCTGGATGCCTGGTCGGCCTATCATCTCGGCCTGCAGCACATGTACCGGTTCAATCGTTCGGACAATGCAGTGGCCACCGCGCTGTTCCAGCAATCGGTGACCAAAGATCCCGGCTTTGCGCGCGCGCATGCGGGACTTTCGTTCGTGCATTTCCAGACAGCCTTCATGCATCACAGCGAGGATCTCGCCGGCGAAACGGCGCTGTCCCGGCACTACGCGCAGCGCGGCCTCGAACTGGACCCGATCGATCCTTTCGTCAATTTCGCCATGGGGCGCAGTTTCTGGCTCGACGGCGACCTGGAGAACAGCCTCGCCTGGCTGGAGCGCGCCACGGTGATCAGCCCGAACTATGCGCAGGGGTTGTATGCGCGCAGCTGGACCGAAACCTTGTCTGAGCGAAGTCTTGAAGGTCGCCAGCACGTTGATCTGGCGATGCGGCTGAGCCCGATCGATCCGCTCTATTACGCGATGCTGGGAACGCGTGCCTTCAGCCACATGGTGCTGGGCGAGGATGACCAGGCCGCCGAATGGGCCGAGCGCGCGGCGCGCTCACCGGGCGCGCATGTGTTGATCGCGATGATTGCCGTGGCGGCCCACGCTCTGGCTGGCGATGCGGTCCGTGCGACATCGTGGGCGGCCGATGTGCGCGAGCGCAATCCGGCGCTGACCCGGGATGACTTCTTTCGCGCCTTTCCGATGCAACCGGCAATGACGAAGGAGCGGGTCGCCTTTGCGCTGGCCCGTTTCGGGTTCTGAGATGCTTTCAGTGCGGCACTCCGCCGCTGTCATGTTTCCCGTTGCTGCTCGATGAGCTCGCATCGCGCGCGTTTCCCTAGGAGCCTGTCGGGCTTTGGTGGTCGAGGCGAGAATTCGACTGTGCGAGAACAGATTCCTGACGGTTCGCCGGTCCATAGTGGTTCTATGGACCAAGAATCGGCGGGGATATGGACCGCGCAGGCGGATTCGCAGACCGGCCAACCAAAGTCCGACAGACTCCCAGTGTACGATGGCTTCGTCGCGCGAGTGCTATGCGCTGCAGTTGGTATGGAGCGAGCCGAGGCGTAAGTGGTGTTGGGCATAAAGCTTGGAAGGCCGTTTTCCGCCGCTTTTTGGGGACGGCAACGAAAGATGGCGGTCATCGCGCTGCTGTTGCGGCCTGTGGCTGTTCCCAGTGCTGAAATTCACCGTCGTCGCTTGTGCTGGCAAATGACGCCACCACGACCGGCGACACACATGCGTCGAGGAACTGCATATGACATCTGCCAACGTGGCGCCTGTTGTCGTCTTCGACGTCAACGAGACGCTGCTCGACATCACCACGATCGAGCCGCTGTTTGTTCGCATATTCAGTGATCGGTCGGTGTTGCGAGAGTGGTTTGGGCAGCTCATTGTGTACTCGCAGGCCATGACGCTTGCGGGCCTCTACGTGCCCTTCGGCGAGCTGGCGACCGGAACCCTGCACATGGTCGGGTCGATCCATGGCGTGTCCATCACTGCCGATGACATTGATGAACTGAAGCAGCGAATGAGCACGATGCCGGCGCATCCCGATGTCATTCCGGCGTTGAAACAGCTGCGCGAGGCGGGCCTGCGGTTGGTGACCTTGACCAACTCGGCGAGCGCTCCGCCGCCCACGCCGCTGGAGCGAGCGGGGATAGATGGCTGGTTCGAACGTGCATTCAGCGTCGAGGTCGTTGGCAAATTCAAGCCGGCTCCGGAAACGTACCGGTATGTGGCGCAGGCAATGGATGTTGCAACCGCCGACCTGTGCCTCGTCGCCTGTCATCTGTGGGACACGCTGGGTGCCCAGGCCGCCGGCTGCCTCGGCGCGCTTGTCACGCGGCCGGGTAACGCGATTCTTCCCGCGGCAGGGGTACCCGAGCCAAATTTTGTCGCCTCGACGCTGACCGACCTCGCCGGACACATTGTTGGGCATTGGCGGGATCGCGTGTAGCCATCCCTGGTGGCGAAAGTCTTCCGGGTCAATCGTACCGAAAGTGGGGCTACTTTCC
>JALYXN010000452.1 GCA_030947085.1 Pseudomonadota bacterium
GCGCCCACGCGGACAACGGAATCGCCCAAACGCGGCCCCGGACAAAATATCGGGAACGAGAAATCCAAACAGCGCGAAAAGGACGGTGGGGTGGATGAGGACGGACGCGGTCGGCTGACGCAGAAGGACGAATGACGCGCCGAGCCAGAAATAGACCCGGTGTGAGAGGAGATCATTCTTAACTATAAGGTTGCTGGACGGCTATATGATCACTGGCCGCCGAGCAGTTTCAGCACCGCTTCCAGGTCCTGTTTTACTTCGTCGATGCCTGCCCACGGATCCTTCTTCTGGCGTTTCAAGCGGGCCACCGCAGAGGTGATGTTGAACTGTGCAGCACTTTTCAGCTTGCCCAACTCCTCCCAGCGGATCGGCATGGCGACCGGCGCGCCGGGGCGGCCGCGCAACGAATAAGAGGCGACCGCCGTCGCGCCACGCCCATTTCTGAGGTAATCCACGTAGATTTTCTTGTTTCTGATCGCTTTGGTTGAGGTTGCCACAAAGTCCATGGGATGGGCGCCCGCCATCGCTGCGGCGAAGCTTTGGGCAAACTGTTTGACCGTAGCCCAGTCCGTAGGAGGGTTCAGCGGCACCACGACATGCAGGCCCTTGCCGCCCGTAGTACGCAAAAAGGATTCCAGCTTCATGTCGGAGAGCAGCTTGCGCACCAGTCTGGCGGCTGATTTCACGCGAGCCCAGGACACCGATGGACCGGGATCCAGATCGAACACCACCCGATCGGCCACGTTCGGGGCATCCACGTGCGCGCCCCACGGGTGAAACTCGATCGCGTTGTATTGCACCAGCTCCACTATCGAAGCGGCGGAGGTGGGGTAGATGTAGACCGCCGAGGCCCCGGTTTCCTCTTTCAAACGTGCATCGCCCACATGGGACAAGCCGCCCGCGGGAATGTGTTTTTGGAAAAAAGAGGTTTTTTCGATGCCGTCGGGATAGCGAATCACGCTGATGGGCCGGTTGATCACCCCAGGGAGAAACCAGTCCATCACCGCCGCATAGTAATCCGCCACATTCTGTTTGGTGTAACCGTCGTCCGGATACACCTTGCGGTCCGGATGGGTGATCGTGATGACGGCGCCGGTGTCGGCAGGTAGGGCTTTGCTGGTCCTATCTTTTGCGGCCTTCGTCGTCCTCGCGGCCTTCGTAGCTTTTGTTGCTGTTTGATCGTTCGACGCTTTGGCTCTATCGCTGTCCAGCAAGTCCTTGGGCGACTTGTCCAGGCGGATCGCTTTCAAGCTTGGCTGACGCAAAAGCCCCTGGTTGCCGATGCCCCGGAAATAGACTTCGGCGACGACCGTGGGCTTGATCCATTGCGCGCCTCGGGGAGCTTCTCCGACGTGTTTGATGGATGGCGTGGAACTGCCTCCGTTTGCCAGGCTCTTGGTCAGTTCGCGCAGCATTTCATCGGTGAATCCGGAGCCCACGCGGCCGGCATAAATCCAGTCGCCGCCGGGCGCCGGTTTCGCCAGCAGCAAAGAACCAAAGCCGCTGCGCGAGCCCTTGGCGGCGGTGTAGCCCACCACCGCAAATTCGTCCGCATCCAGGCGTTTCACTTTCAGCCAGTCATCACCTCGTCCCGACCGATAACCGGAGTTGGCGCGCTTGCACATGATGCCTTCGAGTTTTTGTTCACTGGCAGCGGCAAAAACCTGGTCGCCATTACCCACCACATGGCTGCTATACGCAAGCTGTGCAGGATGCTGTTTCAACAGCGACTCGAGGATTGCCTTGCGCTCGATCAGCGGTGTGCGCGTGAGGTCATAGCCATCCAGATAAGGGACGTCGAACAGGGTATACACCAAGGGCGAGGACTTCTCGCCTGAGAGCGTTTGCTGCAACGCGTTGAAGTCCGTTTGCCCGTTGTTGAGCGCAATGAGTTCGCCGTCCAGTTGGGCAGAATCCAGGCCCAGTGCTTCGACGGCCTGGCGGATATCCGGGATCTTGTCGGTCCAGGACAGCGCGTTGCGCGACCAGAACGCCACGTTGCCATCGACGATCGTGGTGAGGATGCGGTAGCCATCCCATTTTACCTCGTGCAACCAGTCGTCACCCTTGGGTGGGCTTTCATGCAGCCGCGCCAACTCCGGCTTGAAGAACGCGCCGCTGGGCGTGGCCTTTTTTGCCCCGCAGGCAGACGCGGCGAGCTTCTGCGCAGTGACGCGCTGGCGTTTGCCGCGGGGTACTTTCTTCGCTTTCATACTGGCAAGTTTTTCCGCGACCTCCTTGGCGCCGCCACTTTTCCCCGCGGCCCTTTTCGTGCTGGAACGCATGGTGGCGTCGAGCAGGTCATCAGCCTCCAGGTCACTGACGAAGGCGTCCTTATCCTTCATGAGAAACCACACGGGCTTTTTTTCCTTGCGCCCGCTGCGGATCAGGTGCCACCCACCCTTTAGGCGCTCGCCGAAAAGTTCGAATTTCAGGTGGCCCTTTTGCAGCTGGGCCTCGGCATCACCGTGGGTCGACCAGACGCCACCGTCGAACGTATCCACGTGGCCACCGCCGTAATGACCCTCCGGAATATCGCCGGTGAATTTCGCGTACGAAATGGGATGGTCTTCCACCTCGACAGCCAGGCGTTTTACCGACGGGTCATAGCTGGGTCCTTTCGGGCACGCCCAGCTTTTCAGCGTGTCGCCGACTTGCAGTCGAAAATCGTAATGCCGGCGGCTGGCGTGGTGCAGCTGCACTACGAAAATGGGCCGCTGCCCGTTCTTTGCCGAGCCCTCTGCTTTGGGCTCCGGGGTTTTGTCGAACTGACGCTTGCGCGTGTAGGTGTCGAGCGCCATGGCTTACTTTTTTTTCAGCT
>JALYXN010000472.1 GCA_030947085.1 Pseudomonadota bacterium
CTGAGCCTCGGCGGAGAGCGGCAGGTGCACCGCCATCTGATCGCCGTCGAAGTCGGCGTTGAACGCGGTACAGACCAGCGGATGCAGCTGGATCGCCTTGCCTTCGATCAGCTTCGGCTCGAACGCCTGGATGCCCAGACGATGCAGGGTCGGGGCACGGTTAAGCATGACCGGATGTTCGCGGATCACCTCCTCGAGGATGTCCCAGACCTGGGCTTCCTCGCGCTCGACCAGCTTCTTCGCCGCCTTGATGGTGGTGGCTTCGCCACGGGCCTGGAGCTTGGCAAAGATGAACGGCTTGAACAGCTCAAGCGCCATCTTCTTGGGCAGGCCGCACTGGTGCAGGCGCAAGGTCGGGCCGACCACGATCACCGAACGACCGGAATAATCCACGCGCTTGCCGAGCAGGTTCTGACGGAACCGGCCCTGCTTGCCCTTGATCATGTCGGCCAGCGACTTCAGCGCACGCTTGTTGGTGCCGGTGATGGCACGGCCGCGACGACCGTTGTCCAGCAGCGCATCGACCGACTCCTGCAACATGCGCTTTTCGTTGCGCACGATGATGTCGGGCGCATTGAGCTCGAGCAGTCGCTTGAGGCGGTTGTTGCGGTTGATCACACGGCGGTACAGGTCGTTCAGATCGGAGGTCGCAAAACGACCACCATCCAGCGGTACCAGCGGACGCAAATCCGGCGGCAGCACGGGCAACACGGTCAGCACCATCCACTCCGGCTTGTTGCCGGACTCGATGAACGCCTCGATCAGCTTGACCCGCTTGGTGAGACGCTTGAGCTTGGTCTCCGAACCGGTCGAGCCGATCTCTTCCTTCAGGCGAATCACTTCGCCCGGCAGGTCGATCGCGCGCAACAGGTGGAACACCGCTTCGGCACCCATGCGCGCATCGAACTCGTCACCATGTTCCTCGGTGGCTTCCAGGTACTGATCTTCGCTGAGCAGCTGGCCGCGCTCGAGCGTGGTCATGCCCGCATCGATCACCACGAAAGCTTCGAAATACAGGATGCGCTCGATGTCACGCAAGGTCATGTCCAGCATCAGGCCGATGCGCGAGGGCAGCGACTTGAGGAACCAGATATGGGCGGTCGGGCTGGCCAGTTCGATGTGGCCCATGCGTTCGCGACGGACCTTGGCCAGCGTGACCTCGGTGCCGCACTTTTCGCAAACCACACCACGGTGCTTCATGCGCTTGTACTTGCCGCACAGGCACTCGTAGTCCTTCACCGGTCCGAAGATCGCGGCGCAGAACAGACCGTCACGCTCCGGTTTGAAGGTGCGGTAGTTGATGGTTTCCGGCTTTTTCACTTCGCCGTAGGACCACGAACGGATCAGCTCCGGTGACGCCAGCGCGATCTTGATCGCGTCAAAATCCGGCGTCGCGCGCTGCTGATTGAACAGATTGAGCAGGTCTTTCATTGCATGGCTCCTGTGACTGCGCGGATCACTTGATCTCTTCCAGGTCGATGTTGATACCGAGCGAGCGGATTTCCTTCACCAGCACGTTGAAGGACTCCGGCATGCCTGCGGTCATCTCGTGGTTACCGTCGACAATGTTCTTGTACATCTGGTTGCGACCCTGCACGTCATCCGACTTCACCGTCAGCATTTCCTGCAGCGTGTAGGCGGCGCCGTAAGCCTCCAGTGCCCAGACTTCCATTTCACCGAAGCGCTGGCCACCGAACTGGGCCTTGCCACCCAGCGGCTGCTGGGTTACCAGCGAATACGGGCCGGTGGAACGTGCATGCATCTTGTCATCGACCAGATGGTTGAGCTTGAGGTAATGCATGTAGCCAACGGTCACCGGACGATCGAACGCCTCGCCAGTGCGGCCGTCGAACAACGTGGTCTGACCCGACTCGGGCAGATCCGCCAGCCGCAGCATCGCCTTGATCTCAGACTCATCCGCACCATCGAACACCGGCGTTGCCATCGGCACGCCTTCCTGCAGATTGGTCGCGAGGGTGCGAATCTCGTCATCGGTCAGCGACTTCAAGTCCACGTACTGCACCGCAGACGAGTCCTTGTTGTTGTAGATCTGGTCGAGGAACTCGCGGATCTTGGTCACCTTCTCCTGCGCTTCCATCATCTTCTGGATCTTCTTGCCCAAGCCTTTCGCGGCCCAGCCCAGATGGACTTCCAGAATCTGACCGATGTTCATGCGCGAGGGCACGCCCAGCGGGTTCAGCACGATGTCGACCGGCAAACCATCGGCCGAGTACGGCATGTCTTCCACCGGCACCACGTTCGAAACCACGCCCTTGTTGCCGTGACGGCCGGCCATCTTGTCACCGGGCTGAATGCGACGCTTGACGGCCAAGAACACCTTGACCATCTTCAGCACGCCAGGCGCCAGATCATCACCCTGGGTGATCTTGGCCTGCTTCTCCTTGAAGCGCTTGTCAAACTCTTCGCGATGACGCTTGACCTGATCGGCCGCGCGCTCGAGGAACTCGGTGACGTCCTCGTCCTTGACGTTGACCTTGAACCAGTCGTCCTTCCGCAGGCCGTCCAGGTACGCGTCGGTGATTTCCGCGCCGCGCTTGAGACCGCCCGGGCCGCTCATTGCGGACTTGCCGACCAGCTGACCGCGCATGCGGCTGTAGATCGCGCCTTCGAGGATGCGGAACTGGTCATCCAGATCCTTGCGGATCCGCTTGACCTCGGTTTCCTCGATCTGCTTGGCACGCTTGTCCTTCTCGATGCCATCGCGGGTGAAGACCTGCACGTCGATGACGGTGCCGTCCATGCCTGGCGGTACGCGCAGCGAGCTGTCCTTCACGTCGGACGCCTTCTCGCCGAAGATCGCGCGCAGCAACTTCTCTTCCGGCGTCAGCTGGCTCTCGCCCTTGGGCGTGACCTTGCCGACCATGATGTCGCCGGCCTTCACTTCCGCACCGATATACACGATGCCGGATTCGTCCAGACGCGCCAGCGCCTGCTCGCCCACATTCGGGATGTCCGCGGTGATTTCCTCGGCACCCAGCTTGGTGTCACGGGCAATGCACGACAGTTCCTCGATGTGGATCGAGGTGTAGCGGTCTTCCTGCACCACGCGCTCGGACAAGAGGATGGAATCCTCGAAGTTGTAACCGTTCCACGGCATGAACGCGATCAGCATGTTCTGACCGAGTGCGAGCTCGCCCAGGTCGGTCGACGAACCGTCGGCCAGCGTATCGCCCACGGCCACGATGTCACCCACGTTCACCAGCGGACGCTGGTTGAGGTTGGTGTTCTGGTTGGAACGGGTGTACTTGGTCAGCGTGTAGATGTCGACGCCGGCGTCGTTGTCGCCGACTTCTGCCTCATGCACGCGCACCACGATACGGGCCGCATCGACCTGCTCGATTTCGCCACCACGCTTGGCGCTGACGATGACACCGGAGTCACGCGCCACGGCGCGCTCGATGCCGGTACCTACCAGCGGTGTCTGCGAACGCAGCGTCGGAACGGCCTGACGCTGCATGTTGGCGCCCATCAGAGCGCGGTTCGCATCGTCGTGCTCGAGGAACGGCACCAGCGCCGCTGCGACCGAGACGGTCTGCATCGGCGAGACGTCCATGTAGTCCACTTCGGACGCGGGACGCAGCTCGGATTCACCGCGGAAACGGCAGGACACGAAGTCCTCGACGAAGCCACCGTCCTTGTCCAACGGGGAGTTCGCCTGGGCAATCACGTGATCGCCCTCTTCGATCGCTGACAGGTAATCAACCTTGTCGGTCACCTGGCTGCTTGCCACCTTGCGGTACGGCGTCTCAAGGAAGCCATACGAGTTGGTGCGCGCATACACGGCCAACGAATTGATCAGCCCGATGTTCGGGCCTTCCGGCGTTTCAATGGTGCAGACGCGACCGTAATGGGTCGGATGCACGTCGCGCACTTCGAAGCCTGCACGCTCGCGGGTCAGGCCGCCGGGCCCGAGGGCCGAAACGCGACGCTTATGGGTCACTTCCGAGAGCGGATTGTTCTGATCCATGAACTGGGACAGCTGCGAGGAGCCAAAGAACTCCTTCACTGCCGCCGCAACCGGCTTGGCGTTGATCAGATCCTGCGGGGTCAGGCCATCGGCCTCGGCCAGCGACAGACGCTCGCGCACGGCACGCTCGACGCGCACCAGGCCAATGCGGAACGTGTTCTCGGCCATCTCGCCGACCGAACGCACCCGACGGTTACCCAGATGATCAATGTCATCAACGGTGCCATGACCGTTCTTGATGTCGATCAGCACCTTCAGCACGTCCAAGATGTCGGACGACTCGCCCTGCTCCTTGACCAGGTTCTGCGACGTCTCGTCCTTGCGCTCGGCGAAGAACTTGTGGTCGTACAGCACGCCAGCGCCGAGAATCTCTTTGCGGCCCACGCGGCGATTGAACTTCATCCGGCCGACGGCCGAGAGGTCGTAGCGATCGAAGGTGAAGAACAAATTGAAGAACAGGTTCTGCGCGGCGTCCTTGGTCGGCGGCTCGCCCGGACGCATCATGCGATAGATTTCCACCAGCGCCTCGAGCGGCGTCGTGGTGTTGTCGATGCGCAGGGTATGCGAAATATAGGCGCCGCGATCCAGATCGTTGACGTACAGCGTCGGCAGCGTCTCGATGCCCGCCTTGCGGAAGGCCTCGAGCTGCTCCTCGGTGATCTCGTCATTGGCCGAAGCCAGCAACTCACCGGTTTCCACATCGACGATATCGGTGGCAAGAATGCGACCGATCGGATAATCGTCCGGCACTTCCAGCGCCGTGATGTCTTCGGCCGCCAACTGGCGCACGTGACGCGCCGTGATGCGCTTGCCGGCTTCCACCAGCACGTTGCCACCGACCGCCAGGTCGAAACTCAACGTTTCGCCCCGCAGGCGCTCGGCAACAAGCTCGAGCGTGGTGCCACCTTTCTTGCCGAGATGGAACACGTTGTGCTCGAAGAAAATGCCGAGCATCTCCTCGTTGTTGTAGCCGAGCGCGCGCAGTAGCACCGTCACCGGCAACTTGCGGCGACGATCGATACGGGTGAACAGCGCGTCTTTCGGATCGAACTCGAAATCCAGCCAGGAGCCGCGGTAAGGAATCACGCGTGCTGAAAACAGCAGCTTGCCCGAGCTGTGCGTCTTGCCGCGGTCGTGATCGAAGAACACGCCCGGGGAACGATGCAACTGCGAGACGATGACACGCTCGGTGCCATTGATGATGAAGGTGCCGGTCTCGGTCATGAGCGGAATTTCGCCCATGTAGACCTCCTGCTCCTTGATGTACTTGACCACCTTTTTCGACGCTGGGCTGTCCTTGTCATAGATGACAAGACGCACGGTGGTGCGCAATGGCGCACCGTAGCTCATGCCGCGGCTGCGACATTCACGCTCGTCAAATGCCGGTTCGCCGAGGCGATAGTCGACATATTCCAAGGCTGCATTGCCCGAATAACTGGAAATCGGGAACACCGATTTCAACGCGGCATGCAAACCCTTCTCGCCGCGCTGCTTGGGCGCGACATGCTCCTGCAGGAACTCCCGATAGGAATCGGTCTGGATGGTCAGCAGGTTTGGCACGTCCAGTACGGGCGGACGCTTGCCAAAGTCCTTGCGGATGCGTTTCTTCTCGGTAAACGAGTAGGCCATGATCGGTAGCGCCTCGGTTCGCAGTGACGCCAGTGGTGCACACACCGGCTAAATTAAGAATTTTTCTCTACCGGATGACGAAGGCCATCCGGCTCGGGATGCGGGAATCGAGAATGGAGAATCGGCGAACGCCAGTACCGCGCGCATCAACCGTTTCCCAATTCTCCATTCCCCTCCTTCACTTGAAGCAGGCAAAGCCCAGGGGCTTTCGCCCCCAGGCTTGCTTGACGTCAAGTCAAACCTACGGCGCGCAAACGCCGATTACTTCAATTCGACTTTGGCGCCGGCAGCTTCAAGATCCTTCTTGAACTTCGCGGCGTCTTCCTTCGAAGCGCCTTCCTTCACAACCTGCGGAGCGCCTTCAACCATATCCTTGGCTTCCTTCAGGCCCAGGCCGGTAATCGCGCGAACGACCTTGATGACTTCGACCTTCTTCTCACCCATCGCGGCCAGCACGACGTTGAACTCGGTCTGCTCTTCGACAGCAGCAGCGGGACCAGCGGGGCCAGCGGCGGCAGCCACCGGAGCAGCGGCGGAAACGCCGAACTTGTCTTCAAACGCCTTGACCAGCTCCATCACATCCATGAGGGACTTTTCGGCGATCGCTTCGATGATCTGATCGTTGCTAAGGGACATTGTGATAACTCCTGAATGACGATTGCTCGTCAAAAAATATTGATATTAGTTGCCGATGGCGTAAGGGCCGTCAGGCCGCCTGTTTCTGCTCGCTGACCTGACCCAGAACGCGCGCGAGTTGCGACGCGGGTTCGGCCATGACTCGCACGAGCTGAGGAGCGGGCTGTGCCATGAGGCTGACAAGCATTGCCAGCGCCTGATCGCGGGTCGGCAGCGAGGCCAGCACGTCGACATGCGACGCGGGATAGACCTGCCCACCGATCGCCACGAGCTTGGCTTTCAGCTTGTCATTGCCTTTGGCAAATTCCTTCACCAGTCGACCGGCAGCACCCGGATCCTCCTCCGAAAAGGCAAACAGCAACGGACCGACCAACTGGTCGACAGTGCCGCTGTAATCGGTGCCTTCCACAGCGCGGCGAACAAGTGTGTTCTTCGCCACCCTCAGGAAAACGCCCGACTCACGTGCCTTTTTACGCAACTCGGTAAGCTGCGAAACGGTGAGACCCGCATACTCGGCGGCGACCAACGAATGTGCCGTGGCAGCCACTTTCGCCAGTTCGGCAACGACCTCTTTCTTTTGCGCAAGATTGAGCGCCATTGCTATTCTCCGAACTTGAATCTCGCTGCATCCTCGCAACGCGATCCAGAAGCGTTACCGGACAAACCTCCTGTTCGTCCGTCGACACCCTTGGGTATCGGCTTGGTGGCCGTTCCAGGAAAACCTGTTCGGGCTGCACCATCTGCGCAGGCCGGAACCTCCGTACCGCCGAAGCTCCGATTAAAAGGGGCACGCCCCCGACCTGCGGTCTTTGATAGCGGCCCCGAATTTCCAATGGAAAAATTCCAATGGAAACCAGGACTGCCCTCAAAAACTGCCTGAGCCGGCACTGCCGGCACAGGACTTGATTCTTACTTGGCGATCGTCAGCGACGAGGTATCGACGGCAACGCCGACGCCCATCGTGCTGGACAACGCCACTTTCTGCAGAAACTGACCCTTCGCCGTGGACGGCTTCGCCTTCAACAAGTCGGCAATCAGCATGTTGAGATTCTCCGCAAGCTGCGCGGTCTCAAAGCTGGCCTTGCCGATCGTGGCGTGAATGATGCCGCCCTTGTCGTTGCGGAACTTCACCTGGCCGGCCTTGGCGTTGGTCACCGCCGTGGCGACGTCGGCGGTCACCGAGCCATCTTTCGGATTCGGCATCAGGCCGCGAGGACCAAGCAACTGACCCAGCTTGCCGACCACGCGCATGGCGTCTGGCGTGGCAATCACGCGACCGAAGTCGAGATCGCCCGCCTGCATACGCTCGGCGAGATCGTCCATGCCAACAGCGTCGGCACCGGCGGCTTTGGCGGCCTCGGCCTTCTCACCGGGAGGGCAGAACACCGCAACCTTGACCGTCTTGCCGGTGCCGTGGGGCAGCAGCGACGAGCCGCGCACGCCCTGATCGGACTTCTTCGCGTCGATGCCGAGACGCACCGATACATCCACTGACTCGGCAAACTTTGCCTTGGCGTTGTCCTTGACGATCGTCAATGCCTCTTCCAGGCCATATACCTTGCCCGGATCCACTGCAGCCTGAGCTGTCTTCATGCGCTTCGTGAGCTTTGCCATGTCTTAACCCTCCACCACAAGGCCCATGCTACGGGCGCTACCAGCAATGGTGCGCACCGCGGCGTCGAGATCAGCAGCCGTGAGATCCGGCTCCTTTTGCTTGGCAATGTTTTCCAGCTGAGCGCGGGTGACCTTGCCGATCTTGTCGGTATTCGGCTTGGGAGAGCCCTTGGCCGCACCCGTGATCTTCTTCAGCAGCACAGTCGCCGGCGGCGTCTTGGTGATGAAGGTAAAGCTGCGATCGGAATAGGCGGTGATCACGGTCGGCGTCGGGAGACCCGGCTCCAGCTTCGACGTGGCGGCGTTGAACGCCTTGCAGAACTCCATGATGTTCAGGCCGCGCTGACCGAGCGCCGGACCGACGGGCGGCGACGGGTTGGCCTGACCGGCCTTGACCTGCAGCTTGATGTAACCGACAACTTTCTTTGCCATTGGAATTTTCCTCGCGAGTGCGGACGCCGTGAGGCTCCTCGCTGTTCACCAGTCCATGGATAGAAGGAAGATCTGCGTCTTGCAGATCCGAAAACGCGGACACGCCGGATCATGAGACCCCAGCGTGAACCGCGCAGTATAGAGATTAATGGGTAGGTTAGCAAGCCCCGTGCCAGAAGCTCCAAACTGAATCAGGGCGTACGGCCTGACGCCACGATCAGGCCTTTTCGACCTGACCGAACTCCAACTCCACCGGGGTCGAACGACCGAAGATGAGCACCGCGACGCGCAGACGACTCTTCTCGTAGTTCACTTCCTCGACCACGCCGTTGAAATCGTTGAACGGACCCTCGGTCACCCGCACCATCTCGCCTGGCTCAAAGAGCACCTTCGGACGGGGCTTCTCGACACCCTCGCGCACGCGACTGAGAATAGCCTCGGCTTCGCTGTCCTTGATCGGCAGCGGACTGGCGGCGGTACCACCGATGAAACCCATGACCTTCGGGGTTTCCTTGATCAGATGCCAACACTCGTCGTCGATCCGCGGCGCCTTGCCCTCGGTATTCGCCTCGATCTGCACCAGCACGTAACCAGGGAAGAACTTGCGCTCGCTGCGACGCTTCTGGCCGCCGCGCATTTCGATCACTTCCTCGGTCGGCACCAGCACTTCGCCGAACTTCTCTTCCATCTCTTCACGCTTGATGCGCTCTTCGAGCGACCGCTTGACCTGGTTCTCGAAGCCCGAATAGGCGTGAACGACGTACCAACGCTTGCTTGTGCTCATTTCATCCACCCAATTTCAGCAGCCAGTCGAGAATGACCGACTTCAGGATCAGGTCGATCAGACCCAACAGCAACGACAGCACGATCACCACCACGATGATGATGCCGGTCGTCTTGATCGTTTCGTCACGGGTCGGCCAGACCACCTTGCGCATTTCGAACTGCGATTCGGTGATGAAGTTCCGAACCCTGCGGCCAGGCGCGGTAAATGCCGCGATCGCCAGCGCCACGACCAACGCCGCCAACACGCCTAGCATGCGCACCGACGCAGGGATGGTGCCATCTCGACCCAGCCAGGAATAAGCAAAAATACCGGCTGCCAAAACCAGCATCGCCAATATCAGCTTGCCGATATCGGCGGCGTTTGTGCTCTTGGGTTGCTCGGCCTTGATAGTCGCCTTGGTATTCATGCACTAGTGACCAGATGTCTGAAGCACGCTTGACCTTGCGGCCAGCCTGCCATCGCCACCCGTCTCGTATCCTCGGGGAAGTGGCACGCCAGGAGGGACTTGAACCCCCAACCTGCGGTTTTGGAGACCGCTGCTCTGCCAATTGAGCTACTGGCGTACATGGCTTGAACTTGAAAACACGACAGCGAACGGTAGAATCCGCTCGCCCCGTGACGGTTTATTTTAGCCATCATTCCTGATGGCGATATCAGAAGTCCGGCACCGTGCCGGACTTCTGATAAAAGCGCCGGACAACCATCACATTCGAAAGGTTGCCGCTGCTTGCCCGGCGGCGAGCCGCCGGGTGAACTATCTTACTTGATGACCTTGGCCACCACGCCGGCGCCGACGGTACGGCCGCCTTCGCGAATGGCGAAACGCAGACCTTCGTCCATCGCGATCGGGTGGATCAGGCTCACCACCATCTTCACGTTGTCGCCCGGCATCACCATCTCCACACCCTCGGGCAGCTCGCAAGCGCCGGTCACGTCAGTGGTGCGGAAGTAGAACTGCGGACGGTAGCCCTTGAAGAACGGCGTGTGACGCCCGCCCTCTTCCTTGGTGAGGACGTAGACTTCGGCGTTGAACTTCGTGTGCGGCGTGATCGAACCAGTCTTCGCCAGCACCATTCCGCGCTCGACTTCTTCCTTCGCCAGTCCGCGCAGCAGGAGCCCGACGTTGTCACCCGCCTGGCCGTCATCGAGCAGCTTTCTGAACATCTCGACGCCGGTGATGACCGTCTTCTTGTCGGAGTTGAACCCGATCAGCGAGACTTCCTCGCCGACCTTGATCTTGCCCTTCTCGATACGGCCCGTCGCCACGGTTCCACGGCCGGTGATCGAGAACACATCCTCGACCGGCATCAGGAACGGCTTCTCGGTCTCGCGCACCGGCTCGGGGATGTTGTCGTCACAGGCCGCCATCAGCTCGCCGATCTTCTTCCCGTACTCGGAGTTGGGATCGCCGGACTTCAGCGCTTCCGTCGCCGAGCCCTTGATGATGGGAGTGTCGTCGCCCGGATACTCGTAGCTGGAAAGCAGCTCGCGGATCTCGAGCT
>JALYXN010000486.1 GCA_030947085.1 Pseudomonadota bacterium
TGCCGTGGGTGGATTCCATGTCGGTGTTCCTGCTATTCAATCGCATCAGCCTACCAAAACACTGTCGGTCGATCATGTGTGGCAGCCGCAGCCAGAGTGCGTAACCCGATCTGGATCAGCCCACGAGGTGTCTTAGAATGGCAGGGGCGACATGCTTCAATCCGATTGGTTTTGTACCTTTTGGAATGCTCACTGATGCGCCGCCAGGCCCTCGCTACCCCGCTGATTACCGCCCACGGCAGGCCCGTAGCGGCTCATAAGCGTCAGCAACGCCAGCGCAGTTTGATCGGCAGCCAGGGGCTCAGCCAGCGCGGCGAAAGGTGAGATTGATCCGCTGCGCACCTAGCTTGTCGTGCTCACCGACTTTTAGTGGCAGCACACCGTGAAAACGCAGCCGCGCCGGCCCGCCCCACACCACGACATCCCCATGCACCAGCGGCACACGACGCGGGCGATCTGATCGGGTGTCCCCGCCAAACTGAAAGACCGCGGGAAGTCCCAGCGAGACCGAGACGATGGGCTGCCTGAAATCGTGCTCGTCGCGGTCCTGGTGCAGACTCAGCCGAGTGCCCGGCGCATAGCGATTGATCAGACAAGCATCCGGATCAAAGCCGCTGTAGCCAGCGTGCGAGGCGGCCGCGATCGCAAGACGACGGAACGCCTTTGGCATGGCCGGCCAGGGCTTGCCGCTTTCCGGGTCGATCGGGTCATAGCGATAGCCACGTCGATCGCTGACCCAGCCCAGCGACCCGGCGTTGGTCATCGCGACAGACATGCGGAAGCCGCCGGGGGTGATCAAATGCCGAAACCCCGCAATTCCCACCACGCTGTCGAGCGCCTCCAGCAATGGGGTTTCGTCCCTAAGCGCGAAGCCGCGCAAGACGACGGCGCCCTCGCACAGCGGTTCGTCCCGGCGCACGGGAGGCAAGTCGTCGCTGAAGAGGTCAGCGGTGATCACGTCGCGCTAACCGCGATCGAACTCTGCCCGGAAATCATGCGTCTGACTCACGTTTCAACAATGCGCGCTTACGCTCGACACCCCAGCGATAACCGGACAAACCGCCATCGTTGCGCACCACACGGTGGCAGGGGATCGCCACGGCCAGCGTGTTGGCGGCGCATGCCCGGGCCACGGCACGGATGGCTTTGGGCGAACCGATACGCCGGGCGACTTCGCTGTAGCTAATCGTCGCTCCCGGAGGAATGTCGCGCAGCGCCTGCCACACCCGTTGCTGAAATGCGGTGCCACGAACATCCAGCGGAAGGTCGAGCCCGGCGGCCGGTGCTTCGACAAAGCCGATAACTCGCGCGATCAACTGCTCGTAGTCGCGATCGCCCCCGATCAGGTTTGCCTTGGGGAAGCGGTCCTGCAAGTCCTGCGCAAGCGCTTCGGCGTCATCGCCGAGCAGGATGGCGCAGACCCCACGATCGCTCTGCGCCACCAGAATCGCGCCCAGCGAGCACTGCGCAATGGCAAAGTGGATGTCGCTGTCGGCGCCGCCACGCCGGTAGCTGGACGGCGTCATGCCCAGCAAATGGTCGGCGCTCTCGTAGAAACGGCTGCTGGCGTTGTAGCCGGCGTCGAAGATGGCGTCAGTGACCGTGCCCGCGCCATTCAATCCGTGGCGCAGGCGGTTGGCCCGGTGCTGATCGGCGTATTTTTTTGGCGTCACCCCGGTCGCCAGCTTGAACACGCGATGGAAGTGAAACGGACTCAGTCCGGCCACGCTCGCCAGTTGTTCCAGCGACGGGGCTGTCTCGGCTTGCTCGATGGCGCGACAGGCGGACGTGACTTTCATTGCATGCTGCTTGAGCAAGGAAGGTTGGTCAGGCTTGCAGCGCTTGCACGGTCGAAACCCGGCGCGTTCGGCGTCGACCACGTTGGGGTGGAACTGCACGTTTTCCGGTCGCGGCGGACGCGCCGCGCAACTTGGCCGGCAGTACACCCCGGTGGTGCGGACGGAGTAGAAAAACGTGTCGTCGGCGTGCGCATCGCGTGTCCGCACGGCGCTCCAGCGCGGGTCGCTGAGCGTGGTGGCGGCAAGTCGGGCGTTTTTTTCGGAGACTTTCATGGCGGTTCCTGGCGCGAGTTTACCTCGTGGGAACCATTCTGGTATTCGCTTGCCATGCCCGCACTCCGGCTCTTGCGCTCCAATTCGAGCGCGCGGCCAAAGGCATCCGTGTCACCACTGCAGGACGATCTTGCCGATGTGCTCGCTGCTTTCCATCATCGCGTGCGCGCCGGCCGCGTCGGCTGCGGGAAAGACCTGATGAATCACCGGCCGCACCTTGCCGGAGGCCAGCAGCGGCCACACCTTTGCGTGCAGTTCCCGGGCAATGGCGCCCTTGAAGGCGATCGATCTGGCGCGAAGTGTCGATCCGGTCAGGGTCAGGCGGCGGCGCATGATCTTGCCCGCGTCGATTTCCGCCTTGCCGCCGCCCAGCGTGGCAATGAAAACCAGCCGGCCACCCTCGGCCAGGACGTCCATTTCCCGGGGAATATAGTCCCCGGCGACCATGTCCAGGATCACATCCACGCCGCGGTCACCGGTGGCCGTCTTCACTACCTCGACAAAGTCTTCGTCGTGATAATTGATGGCGCGCTCGGCACCGAGTCCTTCGCAGGCAGCGCATTTTTCCGCGTTGCCGGCCGTCGCGAAGACCCGGTGGCCGAGTGCATGTGCCAACTGGATGGCAGTCACGCCGATACCGCTGGAGCCACCCTGAACCAGCAGCGTTTCATGTTCGCCACCTTCGCCGCGGCCGAGCCGGCCGCGATCGAATACATTGCTCCAGACGGTGAAGTAATTCTCCGGCAGCACCGCGGCCTCGAGCATCGACAGCCCAGCCGGCACCGGAAGACACTGCGCCAGCGGAGCCACCGCATACTCCGCATAACCACCGCCGGCGAGCAGGGCGCATACGGCATCGCCGAGCTTGAGACCAAACGGGTTATCTCCATCAACGTCACCGCCCTCCAGTGTTCCGGCCACTTCCAGACCCGGTAGATCGGATGCACCCAGCGGCGGTGCGTAATTTCCCTGCCGCTGGAACACGTCGGGTCGATTGATTCCGGCGGCGGCGACCTTGATCAATACTTCGCCCACACCGGGTTCAGGCATCGGACGTCGGGTCAGTTGCAATACGTCGGCGGCGCCGGGATGGGTGATTTCGATAGCCTGCATGGTCGACATGAAAGTGCCTCTGGTTGGATGGAATGCTGGTTCAAGCGGCCGTATCGACCCGCACGAGTTTCGTGCCCTTCATCGCCCTGGTCCTCAACTTTTGGTGAGCCCAAAGCTTTCCGCCCACAGTACGGCGTGGGCCCGGCCAGGAGCGCCGCGGTGCATCCCGAAACGGATGGCCGTCAAAAAATCGTTCCGGATGCTCGGCGCGAAGATGAGGACAGGTCAGGCGAGTGGCTCACTGTGCCAGAGTTGGCGTCACCCGCCAGACAACATTGCCTACATCATCGGCAACCAGCAAAGCACCTTTCCCATCGAGCGCGACACCTACCGGTCGACCCCGTGCGTGGCCATCCCGATCGAGGAAACCGGTCAGCACGTCTTCCGCAGGTCCCGAGGGTCGCCCACCGGAGAACGGCACGAAGATGACCTTGTAACCACTGCGCGGCCTGCGGTTCCACGAACCGTGCTGACCGATGAAGGCGCCCTCGGAAAAAGGCGCCGGCATCAGCTGGCTGCTGGAAAAACACAAGCCCAGCGAGGCTGTATGGGGGCCAAGGGCATAATCGGGAACGATCGCCCTGGCGACCATCGCGGGATTCTGCGGCTCGACCCGGACATCGACATGCTGGCCGTAGTAACTGTACGGCCAGCCGTAAAAGCCGCCGTCGGTCACCGAGGTCATGTAGTCCGGTACCAGATCGCTGCCGATTTCGTCACGCTCGTTCACGACCACCCACAAGGCGTGGCTTGTAGGCTGCCAGGCCATGCCGTTGGGGTTGCGCAGGCCGGTGGCGAACGGGCGCACGTGGCCGGTGGAGATATCGATTTCGAGAATGCGCGCGCGGCCTTTTTCCGCGGCCAGCCCGTTCTCCCCTACATTACTGTTCGATCCCACTGTGACGTAAAGCTTGCTGCCATCCGGACTAGCGATCACATTCTTGGTCCAGTGGTGATTGATCGTGCCGGCAGGAAGGTCAACGACTTTGGTGCCGGCCGTGCTGATGGCGGTTTCACCCGTCCGGTAGGGAAAGCTCAGCAAGGCGTCGCTGTCGGCGACATAGAAGGTGTTGCCCACCAGAGCCATGCCGAACGGTGAGTTGAGGCCTTGCAGAAACACCGTCCGCTGGTCGGCGACACCGTCTCCGGTGGTATCACGCAGCAGGGAGATGCGGTTGGCGCTCGGCACCGTGGCGCCAGCGCGGCTCATCACCTTGTCGCCGATCCAGCCCTTGATTCCCTTGCTGTCTTCCGGCCGGGCCGGCGCGTTGGTCTCGGCCACCAGCACATCGCCGTTCGGCAACGTGTAAAGCCAGCGCGGGTGATCCAGGCCGGTGGCGAAGGCTGCCACGGACAGGCTTGGCGCGGCGATTGGTTTTGCGCCCGCCGGCCAACCGACTGCCTTGGCGATGTTCATGGTGGGCAGCAAAGTATGCTTCGGCGCGGGAAGCTGGGGCGTTGCACCCATGCCGTTTTGCACGCTGAGCGTCGCTGTTTCACCGCATCCAGCCAGCAACAACGAAGCAATCAGCGTGGTCAGCGCGAAAAACGTGTGCAACAAGATATGGCGCATGCGGCGAGCTCCGACGAATTCAGATCCCAGTGCACATCGGGATCGCGCAAAGGGGCGTGAACAGTGTCCTCCGGGAGCAGGCATTACCAGTCAGTTGGTTTGTAATCCTTGAGGAACTGGCCCCACGCATGCTCACCGGTGTTGATGCCGCTGATGATCGGATCGACGATGCGCGCCGCACCATCGATGATGTCCAGCGGCGGGTGGAAACGTTCTTCGGCCACTTTTCGCGCTGCCAGGGCTGCCGGATCCTCGTCGGTCACCCAACCGGTGTCGACGCTGTTCATGTGGATGCCGTCGTTGTGGTAATCGGTAGCAGCGGTGCGCGTCATCATGTTCAACGCGGCCTTGGCCATGTTGGTGTGCGGATGGCGGGTGGTCTTGAAGTTGCGGTAGAACTGGCCCTCCACCGCCGACACGTTGACGATGTGCTTGTCGCGCTCGGGCGTGCGCAGCATCAACGGCTTCAGTCGGGCGTTGATGAGGAACGGTGCGATCGCGTTGACCAGCTGCACTTCCAGCAACTCGACCGATGGCACCTCGGCCATGGTCAGGCGCCACGAGTTGCGTTCGCGCAGGTCGACCTGTTGCAGGTCCTGGTCCAGACGCCCTTCGGGAAACAGGTGCTGCTGTGCCAGCAGATCTTCCGGCAGCAAGGGCAGTTGCGACAGCTCGGCGGCG
Organism: Pseudomonadota bacterium; assembly: GCA_030947085.1. Lineage (GTDB taxonomy): Bacteria > Pseudomonadota > Gammaproteobacteria > Xanthomonadales > Rhodanobacteraceae > Rhodanobacter. Next base: position 5,440 of record JALYXN010000486.1, read on the forward strand.
CGGGTCAGCCCGGGAATCTTGTCATCGTCGTTGCCGGTGGCGAGAGACGCGACGCCAGCCTCAGGCAGGATATGGGAGCCGCGCAAACCTTCGTAGTGCCCCACCAGCTGGCGCAGATGCTCCGGCATGTCATGCAGTGCGGCAGTTTCGCCGGCCATCATGTGGGCATAGAAATCCGGCGGGCGTCGTACCGTCTGGCAGGCGTTATTGATGATGAAATCCAGCCGTGACCGCGTGGCGAGCAGCTCCTGACAAAACGCCTCGACACTGGGTGTATGCCGCAGGTCGAGCCCGTAGATCTGCAGGCGGTCGCTCCAGTCGGCAAAATCCGGCTCCTCGGCATAGCGGGCCGCCGAATCGCGTGGGAAACGCGTGGTGACAATCAGCTCCGCGCCGGCGCGTAACAGCTTCAAACCAGCCTGATAGCCGATCTTTACCCGGCCACCGGTCAACAGCGCCACGCGCCCACGCAGATCGACCAGCTCGTTACGTTTGGCGTAGTTGAATGCAGCGCAGTCGGGGCACAACTGGTCGTAAAAGAAATGAATGGTCGAGTACTTTTGCTTGCACACGTAGCAATGCTGCGGCTCGATCGATTCACGCGGCTGATCCGCATCGACATCTGGATGTATGTCCTGCGCCGCGAAGTTCTGCGGCACGAACGCATTGGGCGTGGTAAAGATCGGTCTGCGCCGCAGGGCGCGGATGCCGGTGTTGTTGAGTACGGCGTCCTCGGCCTGGATTCTGGCCGCGTGTTTTGCCTTCTCTGCGGCCTTCAGCTTGATCCGCCGTGCACCTGGATCCGGGTGATACAGGGTAGCTACCGCCTGCTGCAGGCGACGACGATCATCATCCGGCAGCTGGTCCAGCAAGTGTCGATTGGCGGCGACCGACTCAAGCAATTCCGCTGCGGCGCGCAGCTGTGCCAGCAATGCGTCATCCGCACTGCTCGGCAAAGGTGGGTTGGCGGTCGGGGTAGTCAAAGCGGTTATCCATTTTTGAGAAGGACGGCGCGAGGGTCATTACCGACGTATATGACGCGCCAACAGCCGCCCATTTTGCCTGTTTTCGAATCCGTTCGGGAATCGAGGGCGACCGCGCGGTTTTGCCGATGTGCCGGGGGAACGGCGAGTCATGCCGATTGTTCACAATCCCTACGACGACAGCGTGTCATGCTGACATTGAGGTCACCTGGTCATTTGAGGTCACCTGGTCATGGTGATACAACCATCACAAGGATGTAGCGCTCGCGGAGCTGGTCACCATGGACGCATGGGCGACCAGGTGCGTTGGTACAGAAGCCAGCAGTTGCCGTTGTGTCGGAGGCCAGGATGACCCGTTCCAATCAAATTTCCGATTGTCTCGTGCACGCCATGCTTGGCGATCTGCCCTCGGCGCATCCGGCCATCCCCAGCGGTCGTCAGCTCGCCGCTCCGCGCACGCTATCGCGTCCCAAGCCAGTAAAAAAAGGCACCCACATCCGGTTTGTCTACTTCTCCGCTGCCGATGAAAGTGCCCCGCGTTCGCTCTATCACCAAAGCCTGATCCGGGCCGAGATGTTGCTCGACCGGCTGCTGGCTGGCCATGCCGCCGGACTGCGTGCGATGGCGCCCACGCTAGGCAACGCTGACGAAGCACGGGCCAACGTTCGCCCGCCACGTGACCTTTTTCATCCCAGCACGCTTGAATACCGCCGCTGGTATGACGAGCGCGGTGCACTGCGGACGCGTCCGCTGACCCAAGAATCGCTGGCGAACCTGCTGGTTGCCGTGGATGGCCTGTCGCTGAAAGAGGTGAAGGACCGGGCGGTCCATCGATCGCACGCTCTGGCCGAGGTGGACCAGACGTGGCTAATTGAACGCAGGCGGGTAGCGCTGGAGCACCGACCACTTAACCAGTCCGAATGGTGCGCGCTGATCCTGGCCATCGATAGCGTGTACGAGACGTCGCCGGGCGCTTCCCATCTGGAGGTGTCCAATCGCGAGATCAGTTGTCGCGTCGCTGCCTTGCTTGGCGCGATGCTGGACGAATACATTGCGCCGCCGTTCCGTGCCGCGGTGCTTAATCAAGCCTTCGCCGAGCAGCATCTCGCCCATTTGCGCCGCGCCATCGCCCAGTGCCAATCGGATTCCGTACCGGGAGCTTTGTTGATCGGCCCGGTAGAATGGTTTGCGGCCAAGGCGGTACGTATGCGAGCCGAACACCAGTTGGGTCTGGCCCTGTCGCCCGGCTCCGCCGCGGTGATGCGGTTGTCGGGACGCCCCGTGGTGAGCGTGGTTGGTGGCCGGTTGCGCACGTTCATGGATGGCTGGCGTCGGGGCCACCTGAGTTCCAGCGTGGTCCATATCCCGGCGGGAAGCGCTCTGACAGGCTGATGTGCCATGAGC
>JALYXN010000492.1 GCA_030947085.1 Pseudomonadota bacterium
GGTCACGAAGTAGGGAAACACCATCAAGCCCACTCCACAGCACAGCGGCACGATTACCTGCTGCTTTTTGCCATAGATGAAAAACCCCAGCCCGATCGAGCCAAACAGCGTGCCCCACAACAGTGTCTATGCATTCAAAGCGCACTCGTTCGCTTGCAGAAGGAAGGATGCTTCGTACTACCGCGAGCTGAGCAACTCAGCGAAGCGACCGATATCGGCGGGAATAGAGCGGGAACTGGGGTCTGAGACTAAGGGCATTTGCTCAAACTCGTCATCCGCGCGAACGTGGGGGGATCCAGTGCCTCCGGCTCCCTCAAGTCACTGGATTTTGCTTGACCAGCTTCGCTGCTGTAAGGCGACTGGTAGGAATGACGGAGTTAAAGTTTTGCGCTTAACCCGATTTCGACGGGTCCAAGACATTCCTTGCCGCCAATAGTCGTTCACGCTTCAGTGGAAATATCGCCATGCCGTCGTTCACCACGTCCATCTGCATACGAACTGCGCGACTGCAGGATAAAGGTCGACGCCGCCCGACCGGGTAGCGTCAGGACCGACATGAATCCGCAAGGCTCCCTGAGTTTGAAAGAAAGCGCAAAAAGGCCAGCGTGGCACTCGCGATGCTGGAGGACGATCGCCCCACCGGCAGCTTCAGCCATCTCGGCGAAACCCTCCCCCTGTAATGCTGCACAACTAAAACGTTTGATCGAGATCGACGTCGATTAACGCAAAAAAGGCCTTCGTAAAGATCATCAACCCCGGCCCAGGTCGCTCGGGATGGTACCTCACCCGAATGGCACTTACTCACGCGTAAAAACCTCATTCTTCGTCATTTCTGCGAGGCGCTGTACCACAGCGACGCGGGTCACGCAGGAATCCAGTGATTTCGGACGTTGCCGGGCCATCGACGCCGCTGGGTCCCGTCTTCGCGGGGATGACGAGTAAGTAAGTGCCATCCGTACCTCACACCTTTTGCCCGGCACCTGTTTGGCTTCTCAGTAATCGCAAAGCGCCATGTCGAGCCTGATCGGGCCGCTCAAGGCAAAATACTTTGCGTAAGTCTCGTCGGCCCAGCGCAATGCTTCGTTGCGCTGGGCTGGCGTCACCGAGGCTGACATCGTGGCAATTCCCCCGTCGAAGGTTCTCGCGTCCGCCGTGCCATCGGCGATGCCGTGGCGCATCAACGCCCAGTAGCGAAGTTGCATCGCCATATCGGGTCGATTGGCGTAATCCCCATAACCCGCATCTGCGCCATCAGACAGAAGCCTCGACGAAGCGGTCGCCAGGGCGGAGACATTCGCCCAGCTGCCTTTTTGCACGGCTGCCTCGGCATAGCGATGGGTTTCGTCTGCGTATGCAGTTGCCTGCCCGGGCGTAAGGTTGGGCCCCCGATAGGGTGCAACAAGCGCACAAGCGGAGGCTGCGCTATCGCCCAAGCGTGCTGCGAGCAACATCGCGAGGTAGATGGATCCATCCGACAGCATCGCCGACGTGCCATCGCACATGCGCTGCGTATCCTGCACCCGTTGCGCGTTGCGCTCGATACTGGCGAGTGCTTTCTGCTGTATAGCGGGATCATCAAAACCCCGGGCGTGGAAATAGGCTTTCGCGGACTGATTCCAGAGCGGATCGGATTGCAGGTCCGTCAGCCACGCCTGCATGCGGGGACGCTCGATGCACCAGGCAATGTCCTTGAACAGCCAGCTGGCGGCTTTCGCATCGCCCTCTTCTGCGTAGTCCTGCAGGTGCGCCCGGTTCAGTAGTAACGGCGCACCGGCAGGTGGGAGCGCGCGAAGCGCAGCAACTTCAGGCCGCGAGGAGAGAGTACGCGGTCCGGACGGGATAGGAATGCGAGCGCGCACTCGCGGCGAGCTCGCCCACGCGACGAGGAGCGCCACGATGCACGCGACCACAAGACGCCATGCCCACCAGCCCCACCGTCCGGAATGCATGTCTCCTCCTGAGATTTCAAGACCTCAGCGACGAAAGGAATGCAATTTCATCCATTTACTCATACTCAAACGCAACGCTCCACCTCGCCGTCATTCCTGCGAAGGCAGGAATCCAGCGACTCCAATCCTCGCAGACCACCGAAGTCTACCGAAGGCGCAGCATCCTCTCTTCACCAGCGTCGCTCTGGTAAAGCGCCTCGCGAGGATGACGGGCTTGAACAATGGCTATTCAAGCCAGAGTCGAACGTTCAAATCGCACGGCGAACAAGTGCACTCCAACCGGCGTCAGGAGCGCTCTAACCTGTCCGATCCGAAGGGCCCCCGCAACAGCAGCATCGCGTAGACCAAGGTCAGCAGTCCGAACAGCAGGGCCAGCACCAGCAACACGACAGGCGCGCCTCCGGCCATCAACCGATGCGCCAGGCTGGAAACGCTGATCAGGTACAACGTGAAGTTGGCGAGCACGGTCGGCCTGCCGTAAATCCCGCCGATCACCATCTGCCGCTGGTTCCAGTTGAGCCATGCCACGGCCAGCCAACCGGCGGCCACCATTTGCCCGAGCACCGTGATGCCGGCCGATGCTCCCGGCACCATCGGCGCCAGCAGCTCATTCGAACCAAACAGGAGCGCGATGCCTCCGACTGCCAGGACGACAGCGCTCGATGTGGTGATGGTGGTTGAAGTGCGTTTCGCGTTCATTCCGTTGACCCTCGTTCTGTAGGAGGTTGGCAGGCGCTATCAGCCGCGCCAGGAAAGTTCACTCTGACATGGATGGCACTTGCTTGGGCTGGCTATCCGGGCGAGCGCGGAGATCCAGTGACTGCGGCCTCCCCCGGCCACTGGATTGCTGCTGTCGCAAGAATGACGGAGTTGCAGTTTTGCGCCCAAATCAATGCCAGTCCACTCTGGCACCTGTTCGTGCGATGCGCTCACTTGCCGCCAGTGGCGTTGTTCACCAGCACATCGATCCGGCCAAACTCGCGGTTGGTCGCCGCGAATAGCTGAGCGACCTGCGCTGGATCCGCGCTGTCTGCGCGCGGCCAGAGCATGGCGCCGGCGGCTTTCACATCAGCATTCACCGCAAGGGCGGCGGAGTCGTCGGAGATGACGCTTATCGCCACATCGTATTTGGTACGTCTCGCTCAGATCCAATAAGCAACAGCCGGCCTTCAAAACGTGAAATCACACCCAAGGTGTGCAACCACGTCTCCACCAGTCGGGGCCACTGCGCGATCGGGAGCTTGCTCTGGCGCAGGCCGAAGCCGTGGCCACCCTGCGCGTACAGATGCATTTCCGTTCGCACGCCCGCCTTCTGCAAGGCAACGTAGTAAGGCAGCGCCTGCTCCACGCCGTCGACGTGGTCGTCTTCGGCCATCAGCAGGAAGGTTGGCGGCGTGTCAGCGCTGACCCGGATATCCGGGCGCAGGTGCAGGTCGGTCTGGTCGCGGGTGGCATGGTCATCGTCTTCGTGCACCCATAGGTGCCCGGGATAGAGGGCGATGGCAAAGTCAGCGCGGCGGACGCCACTGTGGCAATCGTGGGGTGAGTACGTTACACCTGCAAAACTGGCTTCTAGAGAGGTAAAACGGGTTGACAGGCTTCCCTGTTGCTGGTGAATGAAAGCAGCCACTCGTCCGCTTTCCATCAAAGAGTCCGCGGTCGCCGGCAGGACTTCTCGGGCGCCACCCCCTTCGCCGTCAGTTAATCAAGGCACACCAAGCCTGTGCTGGGTTTATAGGAGTGCTCGCGACCTCATGTTTCTCTATACACTCAAGACGACCTCGGCAGCTGGATGAATCTGCAGCTGATCGGAGGCAACCCATCGGCCGTCTTCAGGGCGCAATCAAGGCAAACGACGGTA
>JALYXN010000507.1 GCA_030947085.1 Pseudomonadota bacterium
CGCTGGACATGGGTATCGATCGGCTCAGCGGGTACCTGGTCAAGTTTGGTTTCGGTAGCCCCACCGGTATCGATCTGGTGGGCGAATCGTCTGGCGTGCTGCCCTCGCGCGCATGGAAGCGGGCCAATTACAACAAGCCCTGGTATCCGGGGGAGACGGTCATTGCCGGCATTGGGCAGGGATTCTGGGCGGTCACGCCACTGCAACTGGCGCACGCCATCGCAACCTTCGCCGGCCACGGTATTCCGTACCAGCCGCGGCTGGTGATGGCCACTCAAAATGGCGTCGACGCCCCGCGGGTTCCGCTGCCCAATCCGGCAGAAGGCCCCAGCGTGATCAGCAAGCCGGCGGACTGGACGGCGGTGGACCAGGGCATGCAGCAGGTCATGTATGGCGACAAGGGCACCGGGCGCACGCTGGTTGCCGGTTTTCCCTACCGTTTGGCGGGCAAGAGTGGTACCGCCGAGCGCTACTCGCGAACCACCAACGCCTATGATGATCGCAGCAATCTGGCCTACCTCGCCACCCGCAACCGCGCCTGGTTCGAGGCGTATGCACCTGCTGATGATCCCCAGATCGCGGTGGCCGTGCTGCTCGAAGCGGGCGCCTGGGGCGCATCTTCGTCCGGCCCCATCGCACGGCATATTCTGGATGCATGGGCTGAGCAGAAGGGCAACGATGCGCTACCGCTTACCCCGTTGCCGCTCGACCTGACGCACACGCGGGGAACGGACACCATGAAGGCGCTGCAAGGTAGCCGGAGCGTGCCGAAATGATCAACTCGATGGTGACCCGGGTGCGCCGATTCGTGCGCCGCATTCTGACTCGCCCGCGCATCGATTTGCCGCTGGCGTTCGGCTTGTTCGTGCTGGCGTCGATCGGGCTGGTCACGCTGTACAGCGCTGGCGACGGCAATCTGTCGCTGGTCGGTGGGCAGGCCGGCCGATTTGTCCTCGGCGGAGCGTTGTTGCTGGTGGTGTCGCGTATTCCGCCGTCGGTGCTGCGCAGCTGGACGCCATGGCTGTACGCCGCCAGCACGGCGCTGTTGGTGGTGGTGGCCATTCTCGGCGAGGGACGCGGTTCAATGCGCTGGCTGGATTTGGGCGTGATGCGCTTTCAGCCATCGGAGCTGCTGAAGCTGACCATGCCGATGATGGTGGCCTGGTATCTGCACCCGCGCCAGCTTCCGCCGAGCTGGAAGGACACCCTCGTGGTGGGCATGCTGATCGCCATCCCCGCTGGACTCATAGCGGAGCAGCCGGATCTGGGCACGGCGGTGCTGGTCACCGCGGCGGGCGCGTTTGCGCTTTTTTTGTCCGGCATGGCGTGGTGGCGCATCGGTGCCTTGATCGCCGCCGTCGGGGCGATGATCCCCGTCGGCTGGCATTTCCTGCACCAGTATCAGCGTGATCGCGTGCTGACTCTGCTCAATCCCGAATCCGATCCGCTCGGTAACGGCTGGCACATCATTCAATCGAAGATCGCGGTAGGTTCCGGCGGAATCTTCGGCAAGGGCTGGCAGCACAGCACGCAGTCGCGCCTGGACTTCCTGCCCGAGCACACCACCGATTTCATCTTCGCGGTGTTTTCCGAGGAGTTCGGACTGATCGGCGTATGCGCGCTGATTGCGCTGTATACCTTTATCATCGGCCGCTGTTTGTGGATCGCGATGGAGGCGCGCGACACCTACTCGCGACTGCTCGCCGGCGCCATCGGCATGAGCTTTTTCGTTTACGTCTTCGTCAATGGCGGCATGGTCGCCGGCATGTTGCCGGTGGTCGGCGTGCCGCTGCCGCTGATCAGTTACGGCGGTACCTCGGCGGTGTCACTGTTGACCGGGTTTGGCGTGCTGATGTCGATCCACGCCCATCGCAAGACCCACATCTGAAGGTGACCAGCGCCCTGCCGCCAGCGGTCCAAAGTGACCGCGATGTGCGTGTTAGGCTTTTGATTAAATACACTTTCCTCAGCGAAAACCCCTAATGACAGTCGATTCAGCCCCGCATCCGGTTCGTTTTCTGGCCCTCCTCAGTGTGTTGTGGATCGCCACGCTGACGCCCGCGTTGGCCCGGACGCACCCCGGTCAGGCCGAACTGGTTCGCGAGGTGGCCCACGACACTGGCAAGAGTCCAGCCGCGCTGAACGCGTTGCTCGACGGCGCAACCAAGCAACAAAGCATTCTCGACGCGATCAGTCGCCCGGCCGAGGGCAAGGCATGGAAGGACTACCGTCCGATCTTCGTCACCGACAAGCGCATCAACGACGGCATCGCGTTCTACCGCGAGCACCGCGCCTTGCTCGACCGAATTGGCAAACAGTACGGTGTCGCGCCGCAATACATTGTCGCCATCGTCGGGGTGGAAACCAGTTACGGCCACAATACCGGCAGCTACAAGGTGCTCGATGCGCTGGTGACGCTTGGTCTATATTATCCGCCGCGGGCAAAATTCTTCCGCGAGCAGCTCAAGGAGTTGCTGGAAATGCCGGCCGAGCATCTGGGTGGTCCGATCGACACGCTCACCGGCTCCTACGCCGGTGCGCAGGGCTGGGGTCAGTTCATGCCCACCAGCATCCGCGATTACGCGGTGGACGAGGATCACGACGGACATATCGACTTGCAGCATTCGATGCCGGATATCTTCGCCAGCGTGGCCAACTACTTCGCCAAACACGGTTGGGTTACTGGCCAGCCGGTGGCGGCGCGCGCGCAGCCCGATGCCTCGGCGCAGCCGATCACGGTGAAGGACGCCAAGCCGCAGTGGCCGATCGAGCAACTCGAGGCGCAGGGCTATGCCCCGCTGCAACCGTTTTCGCCTGCGCTGATGAGCAGTCTGCAGACATTGGACGGCCCGAACGGCCCGGAGTTCTGGTTCACCTTCCAGAATTTCTACGTGATCACGCGTTACAACCGCAGTCCGCTCTATGCGATGTCGGTCAATCAGCTGGCCGATGCCATCGCGGCCGG
>JALYXN010000181.1 GCA_030947085.1 Pseudomonadota bacterium
GCTCGGCCGCATCCTTGAGGCGCTGAAGCGCCAGCGGATCCTTGCGCAGGTCGACGCCTTGCTCCTTGTTGAATTCATCAACCAGGTAGTCGATCACGCGCATGTCGAAATCCTCACCACCGAGGAAAGTGTCACCGTTGGTGGCCAGCACCTCGAACTGCTTCTCGCCGTCGACTTCGGCAATCTCGATGATCGACACGTCGAACGTGCCACCACCCAGGTCGTAGACGGCGATCTTGCGGTCGCCGCCGTTCTTGTCCATGCCGTAGGCCAGCGCGGCCGCGGTCGGCTCATTGATGATTCGCTTGACGTCGAGACCGGCAATCTTGCCCGCGTCCTTGGTCGCCTGGCGCTGGCTGTCGTTGAAGTACGCCGGTACCGTGATGACGGCCTCGGTGATCGTCTCACCGAGATAATCCTCGGCGGTCTTCTTCATTTTCATCAGCACCTTGGCGGCAATTTCCTGCGGCGCCATCTTCTTGCCGTCGGACGTCTGCTCCCAGGCATCGCCGTTCTCGTGCGCCACGATGGCGTACGGCACGATGTTGATGTCTTTCTGCACTTCGGCGTCAGTGAACTTGCGGCCGATCAAGCGTTTCACCGCGTAGAAAGTGTTTTTCGGATTGGTGACGCTCTGGCGCTTGGCCGAGGCGCCGACAAGCACTTCGCCATCCTTGTTGAAGGCGACGATGGACGGTGTGGTGCGGTCACCTTCCGAGTTTTCGATGACCTTGGCCGAGCTACCGTCCATGATGGACACACAGGAATTGGTCGTGCCCAGGTCGATACCGATGATCTTGCCCATGAATATGCTCCGATGTTTTGTGCGGCCCCCACGGCCGCGATGGTTTTCAGATGGGGGCCGGCGCCAGCGATTCAATGCTGACACGGCCCCATATGCGATTTACCGGTGTCCGTCAAAGCGCCATTCAGGCAGCTTTTGCCGGGATCGGCCGGTCAGTCGTTGGCCACAGCGACAAGCGCTGGACGCAGCAGGCGATCATTCAGTACATAGCCTTTTTGCAGCACTCTGACGACCGTCCCGGACGCATGGCCGGGCGCGTCAACCATGCTTACCGCATGGTGCCGTTCGGGATCGAGCGGCTCGCCGATCGGATTGATCTGCGCCATGCCGTGGTTCTCGGCAACTTTCAGCAACGACTTCAGTGTCAGGTTGATGCCTTCGCGCATCGAAGCGAGGTCTCCGCCCTCCACTGCCAAGCCGTTCTCCAGACCATCGTAGACCGGCAGCAACTCGTTCAGCAGCTTTTCATTGGCGAAGCGGCGAGCCTGCTCGAGATCACGGTGCAGACGGCGGCGCTGATTTTCAAGCTCCGCATGTTCGCGCAGTACCTTCTCACGCAACTCGAGATTGCTGGCTTCAAGTTCGGTCACGCGCGCCTGCAACACCTGCAATTCGGAGATGGAAGAATCATCCGGCTGTTGAGGTTCCGGCGTCTCACCCGGCGACTGCGGATCGTTGTTCTGCATGCATCACTCCAAGCGTGGTGGAGGTCAACGCAAGGCCGACCGTCCAGAAATGTTGAAAATCCTGCTTCCCGCTGCGGTTATAAGGTCGTCGCGGCGCGATTCAAGGCGTCACTGAGCAATCCGGCAGTAGCCTGTACCACCGGAATCACTCGCTCGTAAGCCATTCGGGTGGGGCCGATTACCCCGACGGCACCCAGCACGCGCCCCTGCGCGCCGTAACTGGCGGTTACCACGCTGCAACCGTCGAGCGCAGTGAAACCCGATTCCTCGCCGATGAACAGGCGCACACCGGGCGCCCTGGAACAAACCTCCATCAGCTGCAGCAGCTCGTTCTTCTGCTGGAAGGCATCGAACAACTCGCGCAGACGCTCGAGATTGGCCAGTTCGGAGTAGGCCATCAGGTTGGTCTGGCCGCTCACCAGCACATCATCGCCGCCCGCCTGCGGGGCAAATGAAGCCGTGGCCAACTCCATGGTGCTGGTCAGAAGTCGGTTGAGCTCGCTGCCGGCCTCCTGCACTTCGGCCAGCAACTGGACACGTATGTCATCCAGGCGCAAACCGACGAACTCGCTGTTGAGATAGTTCGCCGCCTGTTCGAGTTCGCCGGTTGTCAGCGGCTTGGCCACCTGGACGATGCGGTTCTGGACCTGGTTATCGGTAAATACCAGGATCACCAGCACCTGGGTATCAGGCAGTGCGACGAAATCGATATGGCGCAGCGGAAAGTCGACCTGCCGCGGCACCGTAACCACCCCGGCAAAGCGCGTCATCGCCGACAGCAAGGTCGATACATTGCCCAGCAGATCCAGCGTGGTGGTCGGTCCCGGCGGCAGTTCCTGCTGCATGCGCAGCATCTCCGCGTGCCGCAAGGGCTGCAGTTCGATCAGGCTGTCGACGAACAGCCGCAGACCGCGCGGCGTCGGCACCCTTCCCGCCGACGTATGCGGCGAAACGACCAGTCCGGCATCCTCGAGGTCGGCCATGATATTGCGAATGGTGGCCGGACTGACCTCCAGTCCGCAGGAGCGCGCCAACGTACGCGAACCCACCGGCTCCCCATCCACCAGGTACTGGGCAATCAGCGTACGCAGCAGGCGTCGGGCGCGTGCATCGAGGTCGGGGCCATGCGGGTTGATCATGCGCTGTAGCAATCCTTGAGACTGTAGTGAAATAAGGTCTGCGCGCGTCGCTTGCAAGTGGAGTCCCCGTTCGGGACATTGTCGGTACCGTTACAATCCCTCCACCTCACTGTTTGTCTGCCCATGCTCATTTCGCTTTACGTTCGCCATTTTGCCGTCGTCGAAGCGGCCGAGATCACGTTCGGTCCGGGCCTGACCGTGGTCAGCGGTGAGACGGGTGCCGGGAAATCGTTGCTGGTCGATGCGCTGATGCTGCTTGCCGGCGCCCGCGCCGACAGCGGCATGGTACGCGCTGGCAGTGACCGCGCCGAGCTGGCTGCCGAATTCGACTTGAGCGAGCTTCCCGAAGCTCGGCAGTGGCTGCAACGCGAGGAGCTCGATGAGGATGGCAGTTGCCAGTTGCGCCGTGTCCTGCGCAAAGAGGGCAGTTCCAAGGCATGGATCAATGGTCGTCCGGCCAATGCCCGGCAGCTCGGCGAAATCGCTTCTTTGCTGGTCGAGATTCACGGCCAGCACGAGCACCAGGCCCTGCTGTCAAGACCCCATCAACTGGCTCTGCTGGACGCCTATGCCGGGCACGATGAATGGTTGAGGCGGGTACGCGACAGTGCCATGCAATGGCGCGAGCTAACTGCGCACATGGGCAAACTGGCCGGCGGCGAGGACCGCGCCGGACGCATCGACTTACTGCGGCACGAGATCGAGAACCTCGAAAAATGGGTACTGTCCACAGCGGAACTTCACGAACTGGAAGCCAGCCACCGGCGTCTTGCCAATACCGGTCGCCTGGTCGAGGGCAGTGCCAGCGTGATCGAACTGCTGGACGGCGACAGCGAATTTGCCCTGCGTCGCACCGTAACGCGCGCGCATACCGAGCTGGGCAAGCTCGCTGTATTGGACGAAAAGCTGACGCCCCTGCTGGAGCTGCTGGACAACGCCAGCATCCACCTCGGCGAAGCGGCTGACGGGCTGGGTCGTTACGCGCAGGATATTGATCTGGACCCCGCCCGCTTCGAGGAAGTCGACAAGCATTTGTCGCAACTGCATGAGCTCTCGCGCAGGCATCGTCTGCCGATGGAAGGTCTGGCTGACAAACTGGCCGAATTGCAGATCGAACTGGCCGAACTGGAAGGTGCGGGCGAGGTATTGGAAAAACTCGATGCCCAGCGCCTGGCGATGCAAATCACGTATGCCAAGGCGGCCGCTCGGCTGAGCCAGGCTCGCACCGAAGCCGCCGCCCGGCTCGGTGAGGAAGTCAGCTTGCTGATGTCCGAACTGGGCATGACTGGCGGCGTACTGCGCATCGAGCTGGAGCCGGTGACAAGTGCCAATCCAGATCCGCAAGGTGCGGAGCGTTGCGAGCTGCTGGTCAGCGCGAATCCCGGCCAACCACCGCGCGCCCTGCGCAAGGTCGCCTCCGGCGGCGAGCTGGCGCGCATCAGCCTGGCCATCGAAGTAGCCACCCTGGGCAAGGACACCGTCGGCAGCATGATCTTTGACGAGGTCGATACGGGCATTGGTGGCGCCGTGGCCGAGGTGGTCGGGCAGAAACTTCGTTCCCTCGGAGGTCAGCGTCAAGTGCTGTGCGTGACCCACCTGCCGCAGGTTGCCGCGCAGGGCCACGCGCACCTGCTTGTGAGCAAGCACAGCGATGGCGACTCGACCCATACGCAGATCGACGCCCTGGACGCGGGCGGCCGCCGTGACGAGTTGGCTCGCATGCTTGGCGGTTTGGAGATCACGCGCGAAACGCGTGCACACGCCAAGCAGATGCTCGAGCGGGCGCAGACCACCTGAGCGGCGCCGTTTCCTCGAACTCAATTCACCGGTGACAGCAAACCTCGTTCCGTCGCCAGACGATAAAGATCAAGTTCCGACCCTGCACCGAGCTTGCCCATCAGGCTGGCACGGTGGATATACACCGTTTTCTGGCCGATGCTCAGCTGGCCCGCCACCTGTTTTGGCGTCAGTCCGCCTGCTAGAAGAAGAAACACCTCACGCTCACGCGCAGTGAGTCGATTGATCGGATCAAGCGCGGCGCTCGGTCGCTCGGCTCGACGCTGAACCAGGTCGGAGCTCAGAAAGCGCTCGCCACGCATCGCTGCGCGCAAGCCAGCCACCAGTTCTTCCGGCGCAATGCCCTTGGTCACATAACCGCTGGCGCCACGACGCAGCGCCTCCGATACATAGGGCTCGCCGTCGTGCATGCTCAGCACCACGATCCGCGTCTCCCCGGACACGCTCAGGAGATGTTCGATCAACGGCAGACCACTGCCATCGGGAAGCGACAGATCTAGCGCCACGAGGTCGGGACGCCATTGCGCCACCGCCTCCACCGCGTCGTCGGCGCTGCGACATTCGGCCACGACCTCAAGATCGGGCTCCATCTCGATCAGCCGCTTGAATCCCTCGCGCACGATGGCATGGTCATCGACCAGAACTATGCTGTACATCGTTGCTACTTTACACATTGCGCTGGTCGTTAGGGCCCGTTTCCGGAAACCGGCAGCGTCCGCTCCCGGCCTGATCTGCCCTGTAACATCCTCGCATGCGCCAACGATCCCACCGACTGCCCGACTCCGGCCCGCTTCTCGCCGCCGGCTACTTGCTGCTGTGGCTCCTGCTCTGGCCCACGGTGCAGCCGTTCTGGATGCTGCCTTACGGTCTGCGCTTCGGCGCGCTGTTGCTGACCCCGGTACGCTATTGGGGCTGGCTGCTGGGCGCGGAGCTGGCGGCAATCGCCGGTATCGGCATGGCTCAAGGCCAACCGCTGGACTGGGCGGTATTTGCGCTTGACGAATTGCCCGAGCCGCTGGTCATGGCAGCAGGATTGTGGTTGCTTCGCCGCTTCACCAGGCATGTCAGTTTGCAGACTCCGCAGGAAGTCACCCGACTGTTGCTGACCGTCGTGCTGGTCGTCACGGCAACGACGGCGGTGGACGGCGCGCTGCTTGCCCTGACCAATCTGCCCAGCTCATCCGACCTGATGATTCGCGTGCTTGGCGAGGCGTTGCTGAGTCATTACCTGGGCATCTTGTTGATCGTGCCCTTGATGATGATGCTGCTGCGGACCCGGCTGCAGTACAAGGCGCTGGCCAGTCTAATGATGGATGGGCTGCTGGTCATGCTGCCTTCGATGACCATCCTGCTGGTGCTCTCGGAGCAGGCAGCACCACAGCCCCAGTTCGCCCGGGTGCTTTCACTGGCGCCGGTGCTGTTCTTTGCCTTCCGCCATGGCTGGCGTGGCGCCAGTCTGGCCATGCTGATAACCAGCCTGGGAATGACCCTGGTCGACCAGCATCTCGGTCACCCACCGTCTGGAGCAGCGGCGTATCTTTTTCTCGCCGTTGCCGGCACCGGCGCGCTGATGCTTGGTTCGGCCACCGACGCCCTGCGTCGCAGCAGCGCACGCGTCACCGAACAGAACATTTATCTGGGCGCAGTAAACCGGCGACTCGATCAACTTGCCCATCAACTGCGTGATGCCGCCCGCGGCAATCTGCAAGCCGACGAAAACCAGCGCCGGCATCTCGCTGCCGAGCTGCATGACGAATTGGGCCAGAACATCACCGCCATCCAGACCCACGTGAAGCTGGCCCAGGCCCGCTTGCGTCAGGCGGGCATGGAAGACATTAGTCACTCGATCAATAACATCCTCGCCCATATGCGGCGGGCACTGCACCGTCTGCTGGATGACTTGCGCCCCGCTGTCCTGGATGAGTTCGGACTGCTGCGCGCGCTCGACGAGGGACCTATACGGGATCTGCTGGACACCGCGGGCATGGCGTACCACACCGAGCTCTATGGCGACCCCCGACTGCTTGACGACGATACCCGCACCGCGATCTACCGACTGGTTCAGGAAAGTGCGACCAACGCCGTGAAGCACGCCCAAGCGAGCGAGTTCAGACTGCGGTTGCGTATCGGTGTACGCCACGGCGTTGCGCTGGCCGTGCTTGATCTTCGCGATGACGGCAGCGGACTGCCAAGCCGCCTGCCCCGCGGTGGCCGGGGGCTCCAGGGCATGCGTGACCGGGTGACCTCGCTTGGTGGGCAATTTCGTCTTCGTCCGGATCACAGCGGGGTGCATTTAAGGATTTTATTGCGGGGCAACAGCGGCCACCCGGAACGGCACCCGTCGAACTAGGAATTTTTCCGATACCGGAAACGTAAAGACTTCGTTACGATCGTTACATCGATGTGGGGGAGCCACCATTGAGAAATGGTGGATCAGAGTCTCCGTGGGGACGGGGACTCTGAGAAAGCGGCAAGGATGCCGTTTCGCCGCTATCTGGCGCAGAACCAAGCAGACGGGTTAATTCGCGTTTGCTACCGCCAGATATCGGAGCAGCCGTCAGGTGGACAGGAGTCCACTTGGCGGCTTTTTAATGCCTGAAATTCAGTTGGTTACGAACGAAGCTGATCGACTGCCCAGGTTCCAGCTGCCGATGGGCGGTTCGGCGCCGGGCTAGCCCTTGCGCGGCGGCTGCGTGGGACGCACATACAACACCAGGCTGTGATCGGCGATCTCGTAGCCATGACGTGCGGCAATCTCGCGCTGCAAGCGCTCGATATCTTCGCTGACGAACTCGATCACTTTTCCGCTGTCCACATCGATCATGTGGTCATGGTGCTTGCCGCGATCGAGCTCGTAAACCGCCTGACCACCCTCGAAATTATGCTTGACGATAATGCCCGCCGCCTCGAACTGGGTCAGGACCCGATACACCGTGGCAAGACCGATGTCCTCCTGATGGGCGAGCAACTTCTTGTAGACATCTTCAGCGGTCAGATGCTGGACGCCCTGTTCGTCGAAGATCTGCAGAATGCGCATTCTCGGGTGGGTCACCTTGAGGCCAACCCGGCGCAGTTCCCTGGTTTCCTGTTCCATATTCCGATCTCCGCACGCGGCGTTTCAAGCCTGTAGTGTATCATCCAACACCTTTACGACCTGGACGCAACTTGCATGCAAAAGCTGATCACCCTGCTGGTTTTTTCCATGCTGGCGCTCACCATCGCCGGCTGCCACATCGTCTACCAACCCGACGTCCAGCAAGGCAATCTGCTCGACAAGAAAACCGTCGATCAACTGAAGCCCGGCATGACCAAGCATCAGGTTCTCGTGTTAATGGGTACGCCATCCGTGAGTACGCCCTTTGATCGCAGTCGCTGGGACTACGTCTCGACGTTCTCGCATCGCGGAAACAAGAAGAAAGTTCGCACACTGAAGCTGACCTTCAACAACGACACGCTGGTTCGTACCGAAGGCGATTTCTTCGCCCAGGATGCGCAAAAGCTGGTCAACGAGACCAAGAAGTACAACTCCGGTTACCCGGTCAACGAAACCGAAGGTGACAAGAGCAAATCAGCGGGTGACGACGGCGGTGGGTTTGGCCAGGGCAAGCCCGACAATCCGCCAGCGCACTGAGATCATCGGGGTACTGATTGACGCGTGCCGCGAAGCTGCTCAGCGGGCGCGTCGACGTCTCGCCTCCATCGGATCGATCATCAGCGGCCGATAGATCTCGATCCGATCGCCGTTCGCTACTACGTGATCAGGCGCTATCTTGCGAGCAAAAATTCCCCAATGAAAGTCCTCCACGGCACCTTCTGAAATCATGGCCGCGATTCCTGATGCATGGATGGCATCGCGCACCGTAGTGCCCTCGGCCAACACAATGTCCAGTTTTGTCTGCCGCCCGGCCTCCGCATAAACGACCTGCGCACGAATGGTTTGCTCAGTCATAGACGCGCTCCGCTTCCCGACAAAAGTCATCTACCATGCGCCCGGCCAACCCCTGAAAACCAAGCTTCATGGCAGCACCGCCGAGCTTTCCGGCGTAGTCGAAATCCAGGGCAAAGGAGATCTTGCAACCCTCATCGCCCAGCGCCATGAAATCCCATACACCCTCAAGGGTGCGAAACGGGCCGTCGACGAGATCCATTTTCAGACGCCGCGGCGGATCAACGATATTGCGGGTGGTAAAGCTCTGCCGGAATCCCGCAAACTTGAGATCCAGACGAGCGACCAGCTCATGCTCCTGTCGTTGCAGAACTTCCGCCCCGGTGCACCATTGAAAACGCCTTGGGTATGCTTCAACCTCGTTGACCAGCTCGAACATCTGCGTTGGTGAATATTTTACCAACGCGCTGCGACGGATCTCGATCACGGCAACCCTCGATGTTTTTGCATTCATCCCTGAATGCGAGAATCAAGAAGCAGCCATCCATGGCTGCACTTTTCAACAAGGCCGTTCCCATGGGACAGCCCGACTAAAGCGCGACGCGCCCGAGTTTAACGGACATGGCCAAAACCAAGGACAAAGACAAGAAAGGCGGCGGCACCATCGCGCTGAACAAGCGCTCGCGTTTCGAGTATCACATCGACCAGCGTTTCGAGGCCGGCGTGGCGTTGCAAGGCTGGGAACTAAAGGCGTTGCGGGCCGGTCGGATCAACTTTGGCGACAGCTACGCCATCATCAGGAAAGATGAAGTGTTCCTGATCGGTGCATCCATCCCGCCCCTGATCAGCGCCTCCAGCCACGTCATTGCCGAAGACAGGCGCACGCGGAAACTTCTGCTGCATCGCAAGGAAATTGATCAGCTCGTCGGTGCAGTTGAGCGGAAAGGCTACACCCTGGTGCCCACCGCCATGTACTGGAAGGGAAACAAAGTGAAAGTAGAGGTCGGCCTGGCGCGCGGCAAACAGGAACATGACAAGCGCGACGCCTCCAAACAGCGCGACTGGGCGATTGAAAAGCAGCGCACCATGCGCTCGCATAACCGCAGTGCCTGATCAGGCAATGGCATAAAGAGACCCCCCGCGATTCGGAGTCTTATACTGCGCCGACTCGCCGCTTCGGTTCTGAAATGGTTTGAAAGATAATCCAGCTCTAAAACTGCAACGACCTGACTCGAACTGATACAGCAGTCGCTCATCGAGCGGCACGGTCTCACGCCGGCTTACAATGTCTGATGATCGATCGATCGGTCAGATGAGTCCCGTACGATCGATCATCAGCCTTTCAGCGATTGCTTCAAGGCGTCATGACGACCTTGCGACAATTATCGGCCTGGTCGTTGAACATCTTGTAGCCGTTCGCTGCGTCGGCCAGCTTCATGCGATGCGAGATGATGACATCCGGCTGCAGATCGCCATTCTCGATGTGATCGAGCAACTCGGGCAGAAACTTTTGTACGTGGGTCTGGCCCATCTTGAAGGTGAGCCCCTTTTCGAAGGCATCACCGAACATGAAGGCCTGGATGAAACCGGAATATACCCCCGGAACACTCACATAGCCGCCACGACGGGTCGCAGCAATGCACTGCCGCAGGCTTGCACCACTGCTGGTCTCGGCCTTGATCGTAGTGAGGATCGCATCGGTGGTTGACCCCTTCGACTCCAGTCCCACCGCGTCGATCGACGCGTCCACGCCGCGCCCACGGGTCAGCCCGAGAATTTTCTCGGCCGGGTCAACGTCTGAGAAATCGATCGGGATAGCCCCATAGGTCGAGGCGGCAAAGTCGAGGCGATAACCGGCTTCGTCGACGATGTAGATGGTCTCGGCACCAAGCATCTTCGCGCAGGCCGCCGCCATCAGGCCGACCGGCCCTGCTCCGAATATCGCCACGGTCGAGCCCTTGCCGATGTTCGCATTGACCGCGGCCTGATATCCGGTAGGGAGAATATCGGTGAGAAACAAAACGCGCTCGTCATCAAGACTGCCGGGGACCACGAAAGGACCTACGTTGGCCTTGGGCACCCGGACCAGTTCCGCCTGTCCGCCCGGTACGCCGCCGTAGAGATGGGAATAGCCAAACAGTGCTGGCGGCGGCGTGATCTGCTTTGTGTTCATCACCAAGCCGCCGTCATCCGGGTTGGTCGTCTCGCACGCTGCAAACTGCTGCTGTGCGCAGAAAAAGCACTCGCCGCACGCAATCACAAACGGGATCACCACGCGGTCGCCCCTCTTTACCCGAGTTACCGCTGGGCCTGCCTCTTCGACGATACCCATGAATTCGTGACCGAGGATGTCGCCGTCTTTCATGGCGGGAATCTTGCCGCGATAGAGGTGAAGATCGGAACCGCAAATGGCCGTAGCGGTGACGCGCAAGATGATGTCGTCGGGTTGCTGGATGATCGGGTCGGGCACGGTCTCTACCCGTACATCCCTGGTGCCCTGATAAGTGAGTGCCTGCATGATGGAAGTTCCTGGCCGCATGGGGCACTCCAGCTTGCATCGCCCGAGAACACGAAGCGGTGAAGGAGCCATGATGAATTACTCACGTCGTGCCACCCCGATCTGCACAAATTCAAGTGCCGCCAATGCAGGCTGGAAGCGTCACGTTGCGCTCCGCGCAAACACAAAGGAATCATCCCCGAGCGCCCATGCTTTTTCCAAAGCGTTTATCCGCTCAGAAATAAGGCTGTTTCTTCGTCATTCCTGCGTACGCAGGAATCCAGTGACTTCGACCGTAGGTGGCCACCGAAATCGCTGGATTTCCGCTTTCGTGAAGATGACGAGCTTGTAGATGCCACCAATGCCGAACTCGCGTGATCAACATGCCGGAAGGCCCATTCCTATGGATTACATCGATCTTGTTCAGTGGCCGGCAATGGTCGTCACGGTGGTGGCAGCCTGGTATGTATCGTCGCGGACCAAGACCCGCCGCGGTGTGGGTTTCTGGCTTTTTCTGATAAGCAATGTGTTATGGATCGTCTGGGGCTGGCATGCCGCTGCCTATGCGTTGATTACGCTGCAACTGTGCCTGGCGGCGATGAATATTCGCGGAGCCAAAAAAAATGACGCTGCTTGACGCGTGAGTTCACTGCCGGTCGCTCTTTGCGCGAACATGAAGTGACCCGTGGGTCATTAAGGTCAGCGCCAGCGACGTGCAAGAGAAAGTTAACTGCCGCCTGGGCTATCGTGACCGCCAAAACTTCCCGCGAGATTATTATCTGAACAGCCGACAATTCGGCCCTGCGGACAGCGTCAAACCCGGGCCGGAGAGTAACGCCTCGCTTTTGATTTTGTTCGCCTGGATATCGGTCGTCGGATATCTGTCATCGGAATCGGCCTCAGCACGCAGGGTTTAAACGAAGCCGAACGCTGGACCAAATGACGAAGAAATCCCTGACAGGCTTGCAT
>JALYXN010000487.1 GCA_030947085.1 Pseudomonadota bacterium
GTTTTCACGCATCCTCGGCAACGCGATGATTCGAAGCCTGGCGCAAGCCAGTGGCTCGTCTTCAACGCTCCGCCCGAGGCTTTTCCGAAACGCCGCTGGCTCGCCGCAGGGCAAGGTTTATACTGCCGGCACCGACCAGCGCGATGCGCGGGACATTCTCGCCACGGAGCCAGGTGTGCTGGAATTCACGCGATATGCTCGCGTCGATGACCGTGAATATCCGCTCGCCGTTCTGTTTCAAACCCCGGGTTGCTAGTGTCGCTCTGGCGGACGAGGCGATGAGCGTGCCCCGTGCCGCGTGGTCCGAGAAATGGATATCGCCCTCGCGTCGACCGAATCGAGCACGCCACCGCTCGCTTCTTCGAAACGGCCCATCCTCTGACCGGCACCTGCCCGATAGCAAACGTCGCAAAGCGCCGCGACATGAAAGCAGATTACGGCTGGTCTCGACGCTTGCGCCCTGAGGTACCGGCCGTGCCTGTTCCGCCGATCTTCCCCTTGGCATGTCCTCTCTTCGCCTTTCCGTTCAGCGCCTTGACCGGCTCGCGTTTTGAAGCTGGCGGCGCTTCGTCATAGCCGACAAACTGCTGTCGCAGCGCCGTAACATCGCCAATGCGCTCGAACATGTCTCCCTGCACCCGCGTCACCTCGCTGGTCAGGAGGCTCAACAGGCTGGTGACGGCGCCGAAATTGTGCCAGACCCGGTTTGGGTCTAGCGGCAACATCAGCACGTTGCCGGTGAGTTGGCGAGCCCAGTAGCATTGAGTGTCGGTGACGATGACCAACGGAATGCCGCGCGCGGCGACTTCCTCAGCCAGGACACGGAAGTGCCTTGCATAGCGGCGGAAGTCGATCAGCACCACGCAGCTGTCCGCCCCGGAATCAAGCAGCACATCGGCGTAAGCACCATCGGACCCGTCGGCGAAGCGGGTGTGCGGCTTGACGTGTTGCAGCAGGCTGGCGAAGCCAAGCCCGATGAAACGACCCTGGTGAAAACTTGCCACTGATATGCGTTCGGCAGTCACCAGCGCTTTGACGATCGAGGTCCATTGCTCGGTTCTGGCCAGCGAGTAAGCCGCAGTCAACACACGAATATCGGTTTGCAGGCTATCGGCCACGAAGTCCGCCTCACGCGCACTTTCCGGATTTCTATATAGCGGCAACCACGGCGCGTTGCCCCGAAGGTCTTCCTTCAACTCGTTGAGTCCCGCGTAACCCAGGTTGCGCAGGAAACGCCCCACCGTCATCGGACTCACTCCGACACGCTTGCCGAGCGAAGCTGCTGTCTCGAACGGAATGCCACTGATGTTGTGCAGCAAATAGGACGCAATCTTCTGCTCGGATCGCGTGAATGTATCCCACTGACGCTTCAGGTTGTTCTGCAGGTCTTTGATCATCTGGTTGCTCAGCGTGAAAACACGGCTTCGGCACCAACGGTTGCGTGCCTTTCTACATCACCCATGCGCAAGCTGAGCATGTAGAGAAGTACGGCAGACAATGCCGACACGCCGCCGATCAGAACAAAAAACCAGCCATGCGAAAACTGACTCCATAGCGTACCCAGGCCGCCCGCAAGCAGGTTGCCGAAGAAGCCGGCGAAGAACCAGGTGGCGATGCTGGTGGCGCGGAATCCGTCCGGCGCCATGCGCCCAAACAGCGCCAGTCCGGTTGGCAGTATGTACAACTCGCCGATCGTGAACACCACGAACCACGCAAACAGCCACAGCCAGCTAGCGCGCGCACCGTGCGCCTCGCTCCATGCAGCGACCAGACCCAGTGCCACGTAGGAGAGCGCCACGATGAGTGCACCGAACGCCATCCGCCCCAGCAGCGGCGTCTCGATGCCTCGCTTAGCCAGGCGTGCCCAGCGGGCCACCAGCACTGGGGTAAGGGCGAATACCGCCAGCGAGTTGACTGACTGGAACCAGGTCATCGGGATCACCCAACCCGACGCTAGTTGCCGATCGATGCCGGTATCGGCCCACAGCGCGATGGTGTTGCCGTTCTGTTCGTACGCCCCGCGGAACACCACCACGATGGCCGCAATGCCGATCAGCAGCGCAAACCGATCCCGTGCGGCGCGATCCATCGGTGGCCGTGCCGCGCGCGCCTCGGCGCCGCGGATCGGCTCCGGCGGCAGATAGCGCCGGCCGGCCAGATAAATCACCAGCGACAGCAGCATGCCGAAACCCGCGGCGGCAAAACCCCAGTGCCAGCCATACGCCTCGCCCAGCGTGCCGCAGACCAGCGGCGCCAGGAAGCCGCCCAGATTGATGCCAACGTAATAGATGTTGTACGCGCTCTTGCTGCGCGTATCGCCGTCCCGATACAGCCCTTCGATCTGACTGGCGAGGCTGGGCAGAAACAGTCCGTTGCCCAGCGCGATCATGCACAGCGCCGGATAAAACAGCGCTTCGGACGACATCATGAAGTGCCCGAGGGCCATCATCGCGCCACCGATCACCACCGCCCGCGCCTTGCCCAACCAGCGGTCGGCGATGATGCCGCCGAACACGGGGGTGAAATACACGAATGCAGCGTAGGCGCCGTAAACCAGCGACGCATATTCCTGGTTCATGTCCAGGTGCTTGGTCATGTAATAGACCAGGATCGCGCGCATGCCGAAGAAGGAGAACATCTCCCACATTTCGGTCAGGAACAGGACGGTCAGACCTCGCGGGTGGCCAAACCAGTTCTTCTCCCCCACGCGATGTTTCACATCAATCATCCTTCTGCATCCTCGCGCGTTGTGCTGTGCTGATCGCCACTATGCCGACGCCACGCCCGGACCGCCCCACAGTTCGTCGGAACACCAGATGGTGCCGTTCTCATACACCACCGGTGGCGTGTAATCGACGCTCAGGTTGACCGGTCCGTCCAGATCCACCACATCGCACAACTGGCCAACGACGAAGGACGGCGCCATCGCCAGCGACGACCCGCCCATGTTGCCAACCATCAACTCAAAACCCAGCTCGCGTGCTTCGTGGGCAATCGCCAGTGCTTCGGTGAGACCGCCGCACTTGTCCAACTTGATGTTGATCACATCGACACGCCCGACCATCTTGGCGAGGTCACTGCGGTCCAGCACGCTTTCATCGGCTGCGAAACGGATCGGCCGATCCAGCCCGTCCAGCCATGCCTCGTTGCCAACCGGGAACGGCTGTTCGACCACATCCACCCGCGCCTCCACAAAAGTGGGCAGCAGACGCGCCAAGGTCTCGCGCGTAAAGCCCTGGTTGGCGTCGACCATCAGCCACACATCCGGGCGCGCCTTGCGCACGGCAAGCACGCGTTCAGCATTGTCGTCGTCGTCGGTAAGTTTCAGCTTGATCGCCCGCGCCGTCGTAAACGCCATAGCGCGCTCGGCCATCACCGCCGGAGCCTCGGCGCCCACGGTATAGGTGGTCAGCATCGGCTTGGGTGCACTCAACCCGGCCAGCTCCCACACCGGTTTACCGGCACGCTTCGCGTCAAGGTCCCACAAGGCACAGTCCAGTACATTGCGCGCGCCACCGGCGGGCAGCAATTGCTGCAACTCGTCGCGCGTGAGGCCCGCTTCGATCCGTTCCCGCAAAGCCTCGATTTCGGCCAGCATCGTGACCGGCGTGTCCTTGTGATAGTAGACGCCCTGGGCCTCAGCGCATCCGACATGACCGTGTTCATCGACCAGCTCGACGATCAACGCGTCGAACGCGGTAAAGGTGTAGCCGGTGATATGGAACGGCGCTGTCAGCGGCCAGCTTCTGAGGCTGGCCTGCAATTGCAGCCGTCCGTTATGGGGGGAATTCATGATGCTTCCTGTGG
>JALYXN010000491.1 GCA_030947085.1 Pseudomonadota bacterium
CAGACGTGGTGCAACCGGATACTCGCGTCCGGCCCGACGTGGCTGATAGCAGGCCGTCTCGAGGTGGAATGCCTCATCGTCATTGGCCGGATGCCACCCCGGAATACCCGGAAGAGGCAAGGGGCGAAGCTCGAGCGGGTCGCGCAGCAACCCACCGGAGGCAATTCCGCCACGGCACGACTCGCGCACTCGCGCCATGTCGACGTCGCCCTCGCACTGGAAAGCCAGCGCCTTGCCCACCAGCAGCTGGGTGGGCATCAATGCCTGCTCGAGCAGCGCGTGCCCGAACAGTTCAACCTGGATGGATCCATCGCGCCAGGCCTGCCGATGACGCCAGAACAGGCCGTGCCAGTCGTGCCGGTCCCACATCGTCAGCAATGCAGGATCACGCAGTGCAACGATGAGGCCCCCTTCATCGAAATGGGTCAGCGCGTATTGCGCCCGCGAACGTTGCTTGGGCCCCATGGTTGCTATTTCAGCCACCTGACGCCGATTCAATGCGTGCTTCAGGCAGGGGTGGCGCAACCAGACCATCGCATTGAACAGGTCATGCCAGTTGCCCTCGCGGGTGGCGATGGCGCCACGCTCGGCAATGCGCTGCTCGTAATGCAGGCCATCGGCGAGCAAGGCTGCGTTCTGGGCCACGAAGCGCGTGACCGTTTCCGGCGGCCACAGCGCATTCAGCCGATCGATCGATGGCCATGATTCGCTTTGCAGCAAGCTGGCGTATGCCTGCCATGCCGCCAGCGGCAACCGCGCAAATACCTGCGTATCGACCAGGCCGCGTGCCGGGGCGGGATAGCGCATGGCTGCGACTTAAACCAGCTTGAGGGCAGGATGAGCGAGTCGCGCATGCAGGTCGTGCTCGCTGGCCGACTCGACCACCACATCGACGAATTGCCCCGGCTTCAATGCCTGACCATCGGCGATCAGTACGGTGCCATCAATTTCCGGGGCGTCGGAGGTCGATCTTGCCACCGCGCCGTCGGGACCGGCCGAATCCACCAGTACCGTCATTGCGGCACCGATCCGGCGCTGAAGCTTCGCGGCGGAGATTTTCGCCTGCACGGCCATGAAGCGCTCGAGGCGATCTTCCTTCAGCTCTTCGGAAACCGGATCAGGCAATGCATTGGCTTTGGCACCGTCTACCGGCGAATAGGCAAACGCACCGACGCGATCCAGTTCGGCCTCGCGCAGAAAGTCGAGCAGCTCTTCGAATTCCTCGTCAGTTTCGCCGGGAAAGCCCACGATGAAGGTGCTGCGGATGGTCAGGTTCGGCACCACTTTTCGCCAGTTTCTGATTCGCTCCAGCGTCTTTTCGATATTGCCGGGGCGCTTCATCAGCTTGAGAATGCGCGGGCTGGCGTGCTGGAACGGGATATCCAGGTACGGCAGGATTCGCCCTGCAGCCATCAGCGGCATCAGCTCGTCCACATGCGGGTAGGGATAGACGTAGTGCAGACGCACCCACACGCCCAGTTCGGCCAGCCCTTCGCACAACTCGGTCATCCGCGTGCGGTAGGACGTGCCGCGCCATTCATGCTCTGCATACTTCACATCCACCCCATAGGCACTGGTGTCCTGCGAGATCACCAGCAACTCCTTGACCCCGCCCTTGACTAGTTTTTCAGCCTCGATCAGCACCTCGTTGACGGGCCGTGAGACCAGATTGCCGCGCATCGAAGGGATGATGCAAAAACTGCAGCGGTGGTTGCAGCCCTCCGAAATCTTCAGATAGGCATAATGCTTCGGAGTCAGCTTCACTCCGGTATCGGGGACGATGTCCAGAAACTTGTTGCGCGTCGGCGGCAGCGCCGCATGCACGGCGTTCATCACGCTGACATAGTCCTGCGGACCACTGATCGACAGCACGTCTGGATAGGCCTCGCGAATGAGTTCCTCGCGCTTGCCCAGACAGCCGGTGACGATCACCTTGCCGTTCTCGTTGAGCGCTTCGCCGATCGAATCCAGCGACTCCTGCACCGCCGCGTCGATGAAGCCGCACGTGTTGACCACCACCGCATCCGCTTCGCCATAGCTGGGCACGATCTGGTAACCCTCGACCTTGAGCTGGGTCAGGATGCGTTCGGAATCCACCAGCGCCTTGGGGCAGCCGAGGCTGACGAATCCGATCTTGTGCGCGGCCTGTGACATGGGC
>JALYXN010000496.1 GCA_030947085.1 Pseudomonadota bacterium
GGTTTGCTGTAATACGGCGCCTCGCCCTCGGCGTGGTCCGTGGCGTCGCGTACCGCCGTGAGCTCGGGCACCCGCTCCAGCAAGGTCTTTTCGACACCCTGCTTGAGGGTAACGTCGACCATGCCGCAGCCATGGCAACCGCCACCGAACTGCAACAGCACCGCTCCGTTCGCATCGATTTCCAGCAGACTGACTTTTCCACCGTGCGATGCCAGTTTCGGATTCACTTCGGCATCCAGCACGTATTGCACACGTTCGATCAAGCCTGCCTCGGCGCCCGGAACGTCGCCCTTGATCTTCGGTGCACGAATATTGAGCTGTCCTCCGGTCGCGGTCGGCTCGAAATCGATGGTGGCGTGATCCAGCCAACGGGCGCTATCGCCGTCGATGTGGAAGTTGAACCCAGTACATTCGATTGTCCATTCGCCACCGGCCAGATCAATAGGTTCGCAAAACTCCAGTTCGCAGTTGGCTGCAGGCGTGCCGGCCTCAGTGACTCGCAGGCGAATACTCAACCCCTCAATGTCCTGCTGTGCCAGCAAGCGCAGGAAATGCTGTTGCGCGCGTTCGGAAATATCAATCATGCCAACTACTCCACGGTCTCATCGGCGCCGAGCCTTCCTGTCGGCGAAACAGCACCATTTTAGTCCTATTTAGAGTTTCATGCCCGCTTTGACATTTCCCGACGCAGCTCCGACGCTTCGCATCCGGAGACATTCCACCTTGATGGAGAACGAAATGAACGCCAATGATCTGTCCACCCAGCACTGCCAGCCGCGCAAGGGCAAGGAAAACGCTCTCAGCAGCACGGATATCGCCGGCCTGATGCGTCGACTGCCAGGCTGGGAACTCCGCCATGATGGCACCGCGATCGCCAAGGACTTCCAGTTCGACGATTTCCGCCAGACGCTGGGCTTCATCAATGCGGTGGGCTTTATGGCCAATCACGAAGACCACCATCCTGACCTGACCGCGGGCTACGGCCATTGCCAGTTGGTTTGGTCTACCCACGACGTCGGCGGGCTGTCACTGAATGATTTCATCTGTGCGGCGAGGGTTGAGGCCCTGCTCGCTCGCTAAAACCGCCGACGTCAGTAGTCCGTACGGGATTTTTCCTTCATCCACAGCAAGCGCTTGCCCTTGACCGCCAGCACATCGAGAAACACCTTCAGGTCGTCCGGCAAGGGGGTTGAGAAGCTGTAGGCGCGCCCGTCCAGGTCGAAACTCATGTGCGCCGCATGCAAAAACAGGCGGTTGAGCCCCATCTCCTTGAAACGTTTGTTCATTTCCCGATCACCGTATTTCGGGTCGCCGGCCAGCGGATGCCCCACATGCGCGGCGTGTACCCGGATCTGATGGGTGCGCCCGGTGCCCAGCGTGGCCTGCATCAGGCGGGCGCTGGGGTATTGGTCCATTTCGCGGAAGAACGTCAGCGAGGGCTTGCCGTTGTCGGCGACCCGCACCATCCGCTCGCCGCCATGAAGCACGGATTTCAACAGTGGCGCATTCACGTCGAATTTTGCCTTGGACGGATGCCCCAGCATCAGGCAGAGGTACTGCTTGGTGACCGTACCTTCGCGAATGGCCGCCTGCAGACCGATCAGCCCCGGTCGTGTGCGGGCGAATACCAGTACGCCACTGGTATCGCGATCAAGCCGGTGAACCAGCTCAAGGTGTTCCTGCGGCCGGGCGGCGCGCAGAAGCTCGATCGCGCCATGGCTCACCCCGCTGCCACCATGGCTGGCGACACCTGATGGCTTGTCGATGACCAGAAAATGTTTGTCTTCAAAGATGATGGCGTCTGCCACCGATGCCACCAGTCCACTGCCCGGCGCCCTGCCCTCGGGCCGTTCAGCCACCCGCACCGGCGGTATCCGCACCATATCGCCATCGGCCAGTCGCGTATCCGGCTTGGCTCGTTTGCCATTGATCCGCACCTGCCCGGTGCGCAAAATCCGGTAGATCATGCTCTTGGGCACGCCCTTGAGCATGGTCATCAGCGCGTTGTCGATGCGTTGACCGTCTCGCTCGGGACCGATCGCGACTTGACGTACACCGTGAGGTGCGTCGGGGGAAGTTACCGTCTGCATTGAAAAAAACCTGCTTAAATAGGATACTCGGCTGGCGCTACATTTTGCCCACCAAGTACTGGATCGGGTCGAGTGCCAGGCCGTGACGTCGGCGAGGATTGCACCGGTTGCCTTCGGGCATTCGGGCGCGGCTCCCTTCATCGTACCGGTTTGGGTCGTCGTTTGCCCGATGCCATGCGGTGCCGGTGGCGACATGCGCAGACGACCGAAATCATCCCGACGCCAGAAATGGTGTCGGTTTTTTTGCCGCTTAACCGCAGCGGCGCGATCCCCGGCAGGCCGCCATTGAGGCGCCACCGCGGCACGCGACGCGCGGCCAAGCTGAGGATAACCACCATGAAACGTATGTTGATCAACGCGACTCAGCGTGAAGAGTTGCGTGTGGCCATTGTCGATGGCCAAAACCTATATGACCTTGATGTCGAAATTCCGTCTCGGGAACAGAAAAAGTCCAATATTTACAAGGGCCGAATCACTCGGGTTGAGGCTTCACTTGAAGCCTGCTTCGTCGAATATGGCGCTGAACGTCACGGCTTCCTGCCGCTGAAGGAGATCTCCCGGGAGTACTTCACGGCGGGTCTCGACCACCACAAGTCGAATATTCGCGAGCTGGTCAAGGAAGGCCAGGAAGTCGTCGTTCAGGTTGAAAAAGAAGAGCGCGGCAACAAGGGCGCCGCCCTGACCACGTTTATCAGCCTCGCTGGTCGCTACATGGTGCTGATGCCTAACAACCCGAAAGCCGGCGGTGTTTCACGCCGAATCGAGGGAGAAGATCGTCAGGCGCTGAAGGAAGCGCTGGACCACGTCACCGTTCCCGATGATGTCGGCCTGATCGTGCGCACCGCCGGTCTCGGCCGCGATGCCGAAGAACTGCAGTGGGACCTGGACTACCTGTTGCAGCTGTGGAAGTCGATCTCCGAGGCTGCCGGCACGCAGAAGGCGCCGTTCCTGATCTATCAGGAGTCGAAACTGTTCATTCGCGCCTTGCGAGACTACCTGCGTAGCGACATCGGCGAGATCCTGATCGACGACGAATTGCTTTACAACGATGCGCGCGAATTCATGCAACAGGTGATGCCGAACGCACTGCGTAAACTCAAGCTGTATAAGGACGACACCCCGCTATTCACCCGCTACCAGATCGAAACCCAGATCGAAAGCGCGTTCGACCGTCAGGTGCGCCTGCCGTCAGGCGGTTCGATCGTCATCGATCAGACCGAAGCGCTGACCGCGATCGACGTCAATTCCTCGAAGGCCACCAAGGGCAGCGACATCGAGGAAACCGCCTTCAACACCAATTGCGAGGCCGCGGTGGAAGTAGCGCGCCAAGCACGCATCCGTGATGCGGGCGGTTTGATCGTGATCGATTTCATCGACATGGACAGTCCGCGGCATCAGCGTGAGGTGGAAGATCGCCTCAAGGAGGCACTCAAGCTTGACCGCGCCCGCGTGCAGATCGGACGCATTTCGCGATTCGGCCTGCTCGAGATGTCACGCCAGCGGTTGCGGCCGAGCCTGGGCGAAGCAAGCCAGATCGTTTGCCCGCGTTGCGACGGCCACGGCCATGTGCGCGGCGTGGAATCGCTGTCGCTGTCGACCCTGCGCCTGATCGAAGAGCACGCGATGAAGGACAACACCGGCCAGGTGCTGGTGCAGGCTCCGTCGAGCGTGGTCAACTTCCTGCTCAACGAAAAGCGTGCCAGCGTGGTCGAGATCGAACTGCGCCACAAAGTGCACGTCATGATTGTCGCCGACGAAAAACTGCAGACTCCGCATATCGAGATCCAGCGTATTCGCGAAGCGGATATGGGTGAGCACAGCAAGCCAAGCTATGAACTCCTGACCACGGTCGAAACGGCGGAATTGCCCAAGATGGGCCAGACCCTGGGTAGCAGCGAACAGCCCGCCGTGAGCGGCATCGTGCCGTCCAGCCCGGCGCCGGTTCGCGAAGAAGTCGTCGAACCCGTTGCTGCGCCGCAGCCTGCGCCGCGTCGCCGTGCACCGGCACCAGCGCCTGCAGCGACGTCAGCGCCTTCTGGCGGAATCGTCGCCCGTCTGCTCGGCTGGTTCCGCAGCGCGGAAGAAGCCGCACCTACACCGACGCCGCGTCCGGAAGCTGCCGAGAACAATCGCCCTCGTCGCGATGAGCGCACGGCCCGCAGTTCCGGCAGCCAGGGAACTACGTCTTCGCGGCAGCCGCGACGGGAGTCGACGCAGCAGAGTTCGGCGAAGTCCGGGCAGCAAGCCCGCGGCAATCGTCAACGCAACAACGAGCCCCAGTCGCGCCAGGCGCAGGCGCAATCCGCCAAAGTTGAAACCCAGCCGAAGGCGCCTGCAAACGAAAACACCCAACCTCGTCCTGAGCGCAAACCTCAGCAGCCGAAGCCTGAGCGGCAACCTCGTGCTGCGGCCAGCGAACGCACGATGGCGAGCCAGGACGATGACATCCGGAAGGTCGAGGTGTCCCCGCCTGCGACCGAGTCGACGGCGACGGAGTCGATAGCGCCCGAGTCCGCCGACGACACCCCAGAGCTTGACGCCAGCGGTAATTCACGTCGCCGTCGTGGTCGTCGCGGCGGTCGTCGCCGTCGCCGCCAGGATGAAACTGCAACCAACGATACGAACAGCGACAGCGCTGAAGCAAAAGCTCAAGCATTGGACGACGAAGATCGTGACGAAGTCGCCGGCAGCAGTGCGGCAAAAGCCAGGCCGGCGGCGCGTAAGTCAATGGGCGCTGTTTCGGACACGGATGATGCCGTTGCGGTCGAAGCGGAAGATCTTAATGTAACTGCCGAGGCGTCCAAATCCGCCCCCAAGGTGGAGACGAGTAAGCCAACGCCCGAAAAGATCGTCTCCGGCGACGATGTCGCTGTCAGCCAGGGAAGTCGTCTTTCCGTGCCGTCGGAAGCATCTCCGGCTGCCGCCGAGCCAACTGCTGCTGCGGCCACGACATTCAATCTCCCCACGCTTCCCCCCATACCGGCGGAGGAAACCGAAGTGGAGGAAAGTAGCGCGATCGTGGCTCCGGCTCTGGCCTCAACTCCAGCTCTGGTTCCGGCTCCTGCATCGATTCCTGTACCGGCTTCAGCTCCGGCTCCTGCTGTTGTCTCCACTCCTGCTCCGGCTTCGGAGAGCGCACCGGCAACTTCATCTGCATCTGCTTCGGTGAAATCGACAGCAGAGGAAGCTGAAAAACAGCAGGCTCCCGCGCCAATCTCGTCTGTATCAGTTGCCGAAAATGCCATGGACTCTGACAGCGAAACTGTCGCTGGGTCGAAGTCGCATTCAGCACTCACGAATGCTTCAGCGCTAGTTGATTCGACGCTCCCCGCGCACAAGATACCGCCTGTCGGCGCGTCGTCGATCCGAAGCGAAGTCAGGGCGGCAGCCTCCGATTCGGTGTCTCAGGCGAGGACGCCAACGGCCAAACCTCTAGAAGATTCGACTGACGATCCGGTAACATCCGAGGCGAACAAACCAACGGCACAGGTTGCGGTCGTCAGGGAAACACCGGTTATCCAGCACCCGAGCAGCTCGCTGCCGATGCCAAAACAGGGTGATCTTCTCTCCCAAACCATTCCAGCCAAACCGTCAGCGGTCGACGAGGACAATTCTGGCTCCAGGCCCGCAGAAGATAAATTGTCGAATCAGAAAAGCGACTCGCATAGCTGAGCTGACAACTTCCCAGTATAAAAAAGCCGGACATCAGTCCGGCTTTTTTATGGGTGCGTCCGCAGGGCGCACTCACTTAGAGGTGAAAGTCCCCTACTCGCACGGCAAGGGAAAGAGTTAGCTGAGCGGCAGGGGTGTCGCGAACGACGGCGACTCTGGAGGAAGCCGAAGGCAAGCGCTGGCCTGACGACAGGACCGCCGAGAGCGGTCTTGAACGGCCGTAAGCTGGCCCCGAAGGAGTGAGCCGCAGGGATGCGGCGAATAACCGGAAGCAGATAGGAGGCGGTCCGCAGGCGACGGGCAGGACGCCCATCGTCAGGGCGACGCCGCAAGACGGAGCGAGAAAGCCGAAAAAGGCTCCTGCATTTCGCCATTCGCGCCATCCATGGGGTTTTCAGCCGAGGCCATGGTCGGTGCCGTCATGGACTGAAGAGCCGACCAGGAGAGAACGTGAGTAGGCGGTGGTACCTCGATGAAGTCGACCGAGGCAGAAGCCCGCGCATCCCGCGGGGCGCGCACGCAGAAGGCGGGACAGTATCCGGCCGGCGGGGTGGCGCGTGCCGAGGCAGCGTCGGCGAATCACCCGTGACGAAAGCGCCAACGACGTGCGACAGCACGCTGATGGAAGCGGCGATGGATCGCGACAACCTGAAGCGTGCGTATCAGCGGGTGATCGGCAACAAGCGCGCGGCCGGTAGCGATGGAATCGGCATCGAGGCGTTCGTCGAGCACCTCAAGCAACACTGGCCCACGATCAAGGCCAATGTGCTGCCGGGGAGTTACATCCTCTTGCCGATGCGCCGGGTGGACCTACCCAAGCCGCAAGGCGGGGCACGGACACTGGGCATTCCCACGCTGACGGAGCGGATGATCCAGCACGCGTTGCATCAGGTACTGCAACCGATCTTCGAGGCGGAGTTCTCCGCATCGAGCGACGGCTTCAGGC
>JALYXN010000015.1 GCA_030947085.1 Pseudomonadota bacterium
GGCAAGCCTCAGCCTGACCGTGCGCGAAACCGCGTTCAGCCTGCGCCAGGCGATGGATCTGGCCTTGCTGGAACCGAGTGCGCTCGATCGCCGCTGGTTCGATACCCATGCACTGGACCGAAGCATCACGCGGCTGGCCGCGCTTCAACGGGATCCGCCGGCGGCCGCGGCGCTGAGTGCGGCCGGCGCGCAGCTCCTCCAACAAGGCAGCCAATTTGTCGAGCTGCTGAGCGGAGGTCAGCTGGAAAAGGCCACGCACCTATCACAGGAGCTGGAGTCCGGGCGCGAAGCGCTGTTGAAACAGCTTGGCTCGTTGCTGGCGGACGCATGAGAACAACGCTGTCCAGCAACGGTCGGCGAATCGCGGCAGCGTGTCTGGCCATGATCGCGTTCGCATTGCCCTGCTTTGCCGCTACCTCGGGGCCTGTGCAATCACTGGACGACGTGCGCACCGCCGCCACACTGGCGCTGCGCCAACACTATGAATCGCCGGGCAGCCGGGTCGTCGTCGACTCCAGGCCATTCGGCTCGCGCCTGAAACTGGCGCCCTGCCCGCTGCCCCTGAAGGCCACGGTAAAGGAAGGCGCCGCACCCGCCTCGCTGATGACGGTGCGGGTGCAATGTCCGCAACCGGGTGGCTGGATCGTAAGGGTCCCCCTACGCCTGCAACTGTTTCGCCCGGTACTGATAACCACACGCCCGTTGCAGCGTGGCGACGGTATTCACGCCAGCGATCTGCGTACCGAGGAGCGCGACGTCACCCGGCTGGGCTACGGCTATATAGAGAATCCGGATCAACTGACCGGCCGAACCCTGGCGCGCCCGCTGGTGGCCGGCAGCGTGCTCACCCCCGCCGCCATGGGCGGAAGACACATGGTGCGCGCCGGCGATCACGTGCAGCTGATCGCCCGGCAAGAGGGCATCGAGGTGCGCGCCGGCGCCATCGCCTTGGGCGGCGGCGATAACGGCGCGCGCCTGCGTGTCCGCAACGAGAGCTCGGGGCGGGTGATCGATGCCATGGTCAGTGCACCGGGGGTGGTGCTTGCATTGCCTTGAACCGTCCGGCGACTGCATGCTCCGGCAAGCTGGAGTCTGGCTCCGGCGAAAATTCGCGCTAAAGTTTCCACTGCCACGGCCGATCTTGAGAGTTAACAGGGCCAACACCGCATCGAGAACGGACCCATGAATACAACGATTTCCAACAACGGATTGCCGGGTTTTGCCCAGGCCACCGGCGCCAGTAAAGGCAGTGGCGGCGCAGCGACGACGGCCGCCGCGGCGGGCTCCGGCGGCAACGCTCGCCCGCCTGACGACCAGCTCAAGCTGACCGATTCGGCCCGCGCATTGCAGCAGGCGGCGCGCCCCGATGACTCCGCTGCGATCGATCCGCAGAAGGTGGAACGCGTGCGTCAATCGCTGGCCGATGGCAGCTACCAGATCAATGCCGGTCGCATCGCCGATCGCATGCTGGCGCTGGATCAGCAAATCGGCGGCACGGGCAAGGCATGAGCCGGCCACTGCAGGGCGAGCTGGACAGCGCGCTCAAGGCGGTCGTCGATGACATGCAGTGCGCCGTCGACGAGCTGGTGCAGGTTCTCGACGCCGAGCGCACCGCCCTTGGCGCGAGCGACAGCGAAGCACTGAACCGGGCCAGTGCGCGCAAGCAGACGCTCATGATCCAACTCGAGCAGCTCGACGCCGAGCGCCTGCAGCTGAGCCGCGAGTCACCCGCTGCGGCGACCCGGCTGGAGCAGGACTGGGTAAACGTGTTGCACTCGCTGCGCGACTCGCAGCGACTCAATCAACGCAATGGCGACGAAGTCAACCAGCGGCTGCGCCAGGTACGCAAGGCGTTGTCGATCCTGACCGGTCACGCCGGCGAAAGCGGCCTGTATGGCCGCGCTGGGGAGCTGCATGTCAACCTGCGCTCGCGAGCGCTGGCCGAAGCGTGACATTTTGATTCGATAGGAAGCACCGCCGCCTGTTTCGCACAGACGGCACCCTCCCTCCCCCTTAAGTGCGAGACAGGCCCTGGCCCGTTTTCGCGTTAATTGCGATGATTGATATGAGTAACTCAAACGCCTCCGCAAGCAACTCCGCATCGGCTGCCGTCCCGGGCCTTGACGGAGCAGCTCTTCCGCTGCCGTTGCCGGTGCTGCGGGTGCCGATGCTCGATCGCGAACGTCAGCTGTTCGCCTATGAGATCGTGTTTCATCGCGAAGACGGAGACGACGACACGTTCCTGCAGCGGGTGCTGACGACGGTGACCGATGGCGCGCTGAACCGCCTCGTGCGCGGCAACCGCGCGTTTCTGAAGATGCCAGCGGAGTTGCTCCCGGAGGACTCCGACGTGCTGCTGCATCAGCCTCGTCTCGGTGTGGTGCTGCAGCCGCACGTCGCCGACGATGCCGCGCTGATGAAGCGTTTGCAGAAGATGGCGCAACGCGGCTGCCAGTTCATGATCGACGCGGGCGAGATCGATCTGGAAGCAAGCCTGCCGCTTGAAGCCTTGCTGCAGATCGTGCAATTCGTGCGGCTTGATGCGAGCCGACTGACACCGGAACAGCTAAAGGAACGCACTGAACACTTTCATGCACGTGGCGCCCGCGTCGTGGCCGATCAGGTCAACGACCACACCACCTACGAACGCTGTCTCGAACTTCCGCTGCAGGCCATCCAGGGACGTTACCTGCTGATTCCGCAGCCCATCGGCGTGCCCGTGCTGACTGCCAATCGCCTGAGCATGTTGCGGCTGATGAGCCTGCTGCAGGAGAGTAATCCCGGCCCGGTGGAGATCGGCAACATCGTCCGCACTGACGCGGTACTCAGTTACAAGCTGCTCAGCTGCGTCAACTCAGCCTACTTCGCGTTGCCGCGACAGCTGAAGTCGGTGGAACACGCGGCGATCTTCTTTGGCGTCGCACGCATGCGCAACTGGATCGACACGATGGCGCTGTGCGGCATGGACGATCGCCCGCCGGAGCTGCTGCGTGCGGCACTGATCCGGGCCCACATGTGCGAGAAGTTGAGCACCGCAACGGCGAAGGGCCATGCGGATATGGCGTTCACCGTGGGCCTGTTCTCGCTGCTCGATACCCTGATGGGCGCACCGATGGATTTCCTGCTGACCCATCTGCGACTCACCCCCGAAATCAGTGACGCGTTGACCGTTCGCGGCGGCCCGTTCGGACCATTGCTGACGCAGGTTCTGGCTTGGGAAGCCGGCGAGCTGACCAGCGCCCAGGTGCCTCTGGCGCGGATCCAGCGAATGGCCCACGTCTACGAAGAAGCCACGCAATGGGCTGATCAGGTCTATGCCAGCGCCGAAGGCAAAGCGGCAGCCGAATAACAGTTCGGAGCGGCCACCCGGGCGCACCCAGAAGGTCGGCCCATCGGGCGGGCTGATTCAACCTGCTGACAGCAATCTTGCAGACAGAGGGGTTCGCTGTTGTCGTTGGCCCGCAAGAGCGACCCCACCCCAGCCCTCCCCTACAAGCAGGGGAGGGAGCAAAAGCCTCGCTGCTGCCCTGGTGTATCA
>JALYXN010000020.1 GCA_030947085.1 Pseudomonadota bacterium
ATTCCGGCTGTTGCGCGGTTTCGGCAACCACGGTCGGCGCTTGCGCCCAGTCGTGCCAGTCCTGCTGAGTGCTAAGCCCCGGTGCCCAGGCGCGCCATTGCTCGACCCGGAACGCGATCATGGCGACGCCTCCGCTGGCTGGCGAAACATCAAGGCCGCGCAACTGCCGCCGAAACCGAAACTGTTCGACAACACACTGTCGACGGGGCGCGTATGGGTCTTTGCCACCAGCGGCGCCTGCGCAAACGCGGGGTCGGGTGAGAGCACCGCGCTGCCGGCGGCGATGAAGTCGTGTTGCATCATCAGCAGGCTGGCGACGGCGTCCAGCGCCCCCGCCGCACCGGGCGCGTGTCCGCACAAGCCCTTGATCGAGGACATCGCCGGTACCGGCGCATCGCGTGCGGCAAACACCGCCTCGATCGCCAGCCATTCCTGCAGGTCGCCCTGCGGCGTGGAGCAGGCGTGGGTGTTGATGTAGTCGGGCAGGCTGCCCGCCTGCTGCAGGGTGTGTTGCAACGCGCGCGTGATGCCGTCCACGCCGGGGCCGACCATGCTGAGCGGATCGGTGCTGGCCCCAAAGCCGGTCAATTCGGCCAGCACGGTGGCGCCGCGCGCCCGTGCATGCGCCAGTGATTCCAGCACCAGCACGCCCGCACCCGCGGCCAGCACGAAGCCGTCGCGATCACGGTCGTACGGCCGCGATGCGCGTTGCGGCTGCTCGGCGCTGGCGGCGGATAACGCGCCAAACGCGTCGAACCAGGTGGCGGTGCCCTCGAACAATTCCTCGCTGCCGCCGGCCAGCACCATCTGCTGCCGACCGAGCTGGATCAGCTCCATGCCCTGACCGATTGCCAGCGTGGCACTGGTGCACGCCGAAGCGATCGTGTGGCTGATGCCGCGAATACCGAAAGCGTGCGAGAGACAGGCCGACAAGGCGCTGCTCATCCCGCGCGACACCAAATAGGGCGACAGCCGGCCGACGCCCTTGCTGTGGTACGCATTGAGACCGACCTCGTATTCGTTCAACGATGCGCCGCCGCCCATCACCAGCCCACAATCACCACTTTCCAGTTCGGCCGCGGTCAATCCGGCATGCGCGATCGCTTCGCTCATCGCATGCCACGCATACAACGCGGGTTGGGCCAGAAAACGGCGCAGCTTGCGTGGCGGCTGCGGCAGGGCGCTGACATCGACCGGACCGCCGACGCGGGTATTCAGGCCGCGGCGGGCAAAGCTGTCCATCGCGCGCAGGCCGCAGACGTCGTTGCGCAGCGCGGCCAGGAAGGCGTCGCGGCCGTTGCCGAGGCAACTGACCACGCCCATGCCGGTCACCACCACTCGCGGCAGACCACGTGCGTCGAGCGCGTCGGACGCCATCAGTCGCAGGCCCTGAAAATCAGCGAGGTGTTGATGCCGCCGAAGGCGAAGTTGTTGTTCATCAC
The DNA here is from genome assembly GCA_030947085.1 of Pseudomonadota bacterium. GTDB lineage: Bacteria > Pseudomonadota > Gammaproteobacteria > Xanthomonadales > Rhodanobacteraceae > Rhodanobacter. Next base: position 1,443 of record JALYXN010000020.1, read on the forward strand.
GCAATCGGTATCGATGCGGCGGCCGTCACCGGTGATGTAGTCCAGCTCGGCGCATTCGGGATCGATATCGGTGAGGTTGATGGTCGGCGCAAACCAACCGTCGCGCATCATCCGGATCGCCCACCACGATTCCAGCGCTCCGCAGGCTCCCAGGGTGTGGCCGACGTAACTCTTGATCGAACTGACCGGCACCTGCGCGCCGAGTACCGCCGCGGTGGCGTGGCTTTCGGCCACGTCGCCGCGATCGGTGGCGGTGCCGTGCGCGCTGACGTAGCCGATCGCGCTGGCATCGATCTGGGCATCGTCCAGCGCCCACTGCATCGCCGTGGCCATCGTTTCACGGGTGGGCTGGGTGATGTGGATGCCGTCGGAATTGCAGCCGAAGCCGATCACTTCGGCATGGATCGTCGCGCCGCGTGCTTTGGCGTGTTCGTACTCTTCCAGCACCAGCGTGCTGGCGCCTTCGCCCACCACCAGGCCGTCGCGCGCGCGGTCGAACGGGCGCGGGGTCAGGCCCGGATCGTCGTTGCGGGTGCTGGTGGCGAACAGGGTGTCGAACACCGCTACGCCGGGGCCGGACAATTCCTCGGCGCCGCCGCACAACATCATCTGCTGGCGGCCGAACTTGATCGCCTCGTAGCCGTAACCGATCGCCTGGCTGCCCGAGGTGCAGGCGCTGGAAGTGGGAATCACCCGTCCCTTGAGCTGAAAGAACACGCCCACGTTGACCGCGGTGGTATGCGCCATCAGCTGGATGTAGCTGGTCGCGGTGACGCCCTGCATCGAGCCGGTGTCCAGCATGCGCCCGACCACGCGCGCCGGCTCCACGCTGCCGCCGGACGAACCGTAGGCCACGCCCATGCGACCGTCGCTGATCGACGGGTCGTCGAGCAGGCCCGCGTCGCGCAACGCATGTTCACTGGCGACGACCGCCAGCTGCGCCACGCGCCCCATCGAGCGGGTCAGCCGGCGCGGCCACGCAGGCAGCACGAAGTCATCCACCGGGCAGGCCAGGCGGGTGTTGAGCGCGTCGAAATAGTCCCACTCGGGCATCCGCCGCGCGGCGTTGCGGCCTGCGCGCAGGCGCGCTTCGATCTGGCCCCAATCCTGGCCGAGCGCGGTTACGCCGCCCATGCCGGTAATCACCACCCGCTTCATTGCCGTGGTCCCCTGAAAAGTTGGAAATGGATCATCGCGAGGCCTCCCCGCCTACGCGCAAGCTGGCTGGCACCAGCACCGCAATGAAAGCGATGCCCAGCAGCAAGGTCAAGCCGAAACTGCGCAGCGCCGGCATCGAGCTCAGTGACAGCAGTCCGAACGAGAGTAACGCCGTCACGGCTGAAAGCAGCACGCTGGCGTACATCGCGCCGGGGTTATTTTTCACGTGGGGCTCGCCCTCGTGCAGGAATACCGCGTAATTCGCACCGACGCCGAGTACCAGCATCATTGCCATCCAGTGAAACAGGGTCAGCGGCTGCCCCAGATAACCCAGCGCTGCCAGCGTCAACGCGATGCCGAGGGCAGGCGGCGCCATCACCCGCGAGGCCCGCCGGATGCCGTAACGCCAGGCGAACACGGGCACCAGCAGCAGCAGGGCGGCCAGCAGCCACAGGCTGGCGTAGCCGCGATAGAGGCCGAACAGGGTCGACACGCTGGCCGGCTTGTCGACCAGTTGCACCCCGGGCAGGTCCTTGGCGACAGCGCGCAGCGGCGCCACGTCATCCTGGCCTTGCGGCAGCACCAGCGAGGCGTAACCGTGGGCATTTTTGCCCATCCACAGATGGCGGAACGGAGTGGCAATCGGTTGCTTCAGCCACGCGCTGAGTTCGATCGGCTGGCCCGGCCATGCCGCCAGCCACGCGTCGATGGCGTCGCCACGGAAGCCGCCATCGGTCAGCAGTTTGCGCATGCGCGCCGGGTCGGACATCCACGGTGCCAGCAGGGCCAGATTGGCCTGCTGCCGCTGTTGTGAGGGCACCATCCCGGCCAGGCCGATCCAACCGTGCATCTTGCCGTCCTGCACCAGCTTCTGCAGGCGTTGTTCCAGCGCCTCTTCGCGTTCCAGCGTCTGCTCGATGCTGTCGCCCTGCACCAGAAAAAACTGGCTGCCGTTGCCTAGCCCGGTCACGCTGCGGATTTCCAGCTCCTGTGCGTCCAGCGCAGGCGGCGGCGCGATCAGCAGATGAACGTCGTCGTCGTGCCGCAGTTGCCACCAGCCCGGCGCCGCGATCAGCAGCAGCAAGGCCGCCAGCCACAATCCGCGGCGACCACTGCCGAGGCGGGCCATGCCGGTTTGCATCGCCAGCGCCATCCGAACAAAGCTCGGAGACAACGGTCTCGCGGGGTGCTGCAGCAACGCCGGCAACAGCCAGAACACGCTGAGGCAGGCCGCCAGCATGCCGCTCATCGCAAAACACGCCATCTGCTGCAGGGCGGGGAACGGCACCAGCCCCAGCAGCGCGTAACCCATCAGCGACGTGGCCAGCGCCAGCAACAACGCGGCGCGCACCTGACGCAGGCCCGCACGCGGCTCCCACCTGGCACCGGCATTGGCGCGCGCCGTGAGGTATTGAATCGAATAATCGACGGCCTCACCCAGCAAGGCCGCGCCGAACACCAACGTCAGCAGATAGATTTTGCCGAACACCAGCAAGGTCACGGTGGTCGCCGCAATCACCCCAACCACCGTGGAAAGGAACGCGAACAGCAGCGGGCCGAGCGAGCGGAACGCCAGCAACATCAGCAGCGCGATGCCGATCGACGACACCCAGCCGACCAGATGCACGTCGTGTTCGGCGCCGGCTCGCGCCGATGCGGCGTAGAAGACCGCGCCGGTGCGCAGCAGGCTGGTGCCGGGGTAATCGTGCTTGATCGTGCGTTCGGCCTCGGCCAGCGTCGCCAGCGCGCGGCGCTGGATTCCGTCGTCGTACGAGGAACCGTCCAGCGTGGCGGTCACCATCACGTAGTTGCGACCGTCGCGATGGGCCGACAGCAGGTTGTCTTCCGGCATCAGCTCCGAGCGGCTCCAGGGCTGGCCATCGAGCCAGTGCTGCAGCCAGCCGAACGGATCGTCCTGCAACGACGTGCCGACATTGGCGCCGAACGGCTCATTGAGGTGACGCGACAGGTTCCGCGCCAGATCGAAACCGGGCTGTGCCAGCGCCTCGCGATCGGCATCGGACAGCAGGCTGAAGCGATGGGTGAGATACGGCGCCACGATTTGCTGCAGATCGAACGGCGGCAGTTCGCCCAGCACCGAGGAAAACACCGGGTCCGCCGCGAGACGCTTGCTCAGCACGCGCGCGGCGGCCTTGGCACGATCGTCGTCGGCGTTTTCCACCAGCAGCACCATGCGGTCGCCGTTGGCGTGGGCCAGCCGCTGCACGGCCGTTTCGGCCAGCGGGTTCTGCTCGGTGGCCGGCAGCATCGCCAGCAGGTCGGTGTCGATCGGAACTTGACCGCGACCAAACAGCAGCCACGCGCCGAGCAAGGCCATCGCCAGGGTGGCCACCGCAAACAGCCCCGCGCGCAGCCACAACGAGGAGCGCTTCATGGCAGGTCGAGGGCGCGCTTTTCCAGCGCATCCAGCGGGCCGGCGTTGCGCGTATGCGAGAAACGGATATCGGTGGCCGAGCCGTCATGCATATCGACACGAATGCCTTGCAGAAAGGCATCGCCGGTCAAGGTGATGCC
>JALYXN010000032.1 GCA_030947085.1 Pseudomonadota bacterium
CGCAAGCCCGGATGCGCACCGGGGGCTACCCGCCGTGCCAGCCACAGCAGGAGGGCGGCAAGCAACGCGGCAACGACCGCGACGCCGAGCAGGCTGGCTGCCAGTATCCCTGCCAGCTTCAGCGAGCTGCTTTGACTCCAGATCAGGCCCAGCGCGACCAGCACCGGGATCAGGTACAGCACATCGAATCGGCGCGCACGCTTGACCGCGCTTTGGCGGAATACCGCGACCGGTGGCACTTCCGCCAGGCGCGCCAGCGGTGGCAACGCAAACCCGATCAGCACCGCGATGCCCATGGCTGCAGCGGCAAAAGAGGGTGCCAACGGCAGCACGGTCGGCAGGCTGGCGAACAACTGGCTGGCGAACATCCACGCCAGTTGCGACAGGCCCAAGGCAAGCAGCAGGCCTAGCGAGGCCGCCGGCAATGCGAGCGCGCCCAGCGTTGCCAGCAACAGTCCCAATACCTGACGTCGCGGCGTTCCCAGTGCCCGCAGCAGGGCGACTTCAGCGGTTTTGCGGCGGGCGTAACGCTGCGCGGAAAGAGCGATCGCGATGCCGGCCAGCAAGGCGGAGAGCAGGGCGGTCAAACGCAGAAAGGCACCGGCACGATCGAACGCCGAGCGCATCCGCTCCTGCGTTTGTTCCGGCGTGATCAGCTCGGCACCCTGCGGCAGCGTTCGGACTTGCGCCCATGCGCGCCAGGCCTGCACCGCCGCCGGCTCGCCCGCCAACAACAGACGATGGCGGGCGCGGCTGCCGACGCCCAGCAATCCGGCCTGCTCGGCGTCGGCCAGACTCATGATGCCGCGTGGCGCCAGCGCCAACAGCTGACCACCATCGGGCTGACGAACCAGTTCGGCAGCCACGATCAACTTGCGCCCGCCCAGTTGCACTGGCTGGCCGACCGCCAGATTCAGCGCGACCAGCGCCCGGTGATCGAGATAGACCTCGCCGGAGCGCGGGGCTCGGCCATTGCTGGAGTGGCCTGTCGCATCGTTCAGCTCAAGCGTGCCACGCAGCGGATAGCCGGGCCCCGCTGCCAGTACATCCAGCAGTTGGCTTCGATCGTTGGCGAAGGCCACGCTGGGGAAGCTCGCGGTGTGGGCAAGGTGCAACTTCTGCTTTTGCGCCTCAGCCGTAAAGACGTCCGGAAGCGGTTGCGGCGATGACACACCGACATCGCCGCCAATCAGTTCCGCGGCACTGGCGAGCATTCCGCGTTCGATCCGGCTGGCCAACGTGGCCACCACGCCAAGCGCGACAACCGCCAACACCAGCGACGCGGCGAGCGTGCGCAACTCGGGCAGATGCCATTCGCGCCGCAGGGTGCGCAAGGCCAGCAGCAGCATCTTCATGCGTGGACGCTCTGGCCATCTGCCACCACCCGACCTTCCTCCAGCTCGATCCGCCGGCTGCAGCGTCCGGCAAGCGTGACGTCGTGCGTCACCAGAATCAGGGTGGTGTGGTGGTCGCGGTTCAGCGCAAACAGCAGATCGCAGATGTGGTGGCCGGTGCGCTGGTCGAGATTGCCGGTGGGCTCGTCGGCAAACAGCACGCGCGGGCCATGCACAAACGCGCGGGCGATGGCGACGCGTTGTTGCTCGCCGCCGGAAAGCTGGGCCGGATAGTGGCGTCGGCGTGGTGTCAGCCCCACCGCGTCGAGCGCGTCGCGTGCCCGCTGTCGGGCGGCGCTGACTCCCTCCAGCTCCAGCGGCAGCATCACGTTTTCTTCAGCGGTAAGCGCGGGCAGCAGATGGAACGACTGGAACACGAAGCCGACCAGTCGCCGGCGCAGGTCGGCACGCGCTTCCTCGTCCAGCTGCTCCAGCGCATGGCCGTCGAGCGCGATTTCGCCGGAACTCGGCGTGTCCAGCCCGGCCAGCAGGCCGAGCAGCGTGGTCTTGCCGGAGCCGGACGCGCCCACGATGGCAAAGCTCTCACCTTCGCTCACCTGCAGGCTGACATTTTTCAGAATCTCCAGTTTGCCCTCGGGTCCGGTGACTGACTTGCTAACATCGCAGGCCTTGAGAAGCGAACGGGATGAATCATTCATGCGTCGATGCCTGTGGTTGCTGATATTTCTGTGTGGGGTGGGAAGCGTCCATGCAGCGACTCCGAAAGCCGTGCTGGTACTGGGTGACTCGCTGTCTGCTGCGCACAACATACCGGTGGAGTCCGGATGGGTGCACCTGCTGGATGCGCGTCTGGGCAAGATGGTGCCGCCATGGACGGCGATCAATGCCAGCATCAGCGGCGAGACTTCACTGAGTGGCCGCAACCGGCTGCCCGGGTTGCTGAAAAAGTATCGTCCCGCGGTGCTGGTGCTGGAGTTGGGCGCCAACGACGGCCTGCAAGGTCTGCCGCTGTCGGCGCTGAAAGACAATCTGGATGCCATGATCATCCTTGCGCAGAAGTCGAAAGTTCGTGTTCTTCTGCTCGGCATCGAGCTGCCGGTGAACTACGGTCCGCAATACCGCGACGGGCTGCGGGCGGTGTATGCCGACTTGGCTAGGACGCGCCACACGGCATGGGTACCCTTTCTGCTGCAAGGCATCGCCCTGGATCCAACCATGATGCAGGACGATGGCATGCATCCGCTCGCCAAGGGGGAGCCGAAGGTGCTTGAACTCGTCTGGAACCCGCTGAAACCGCTGTTAACCAAATAGCGGGAATTGAGAAGGAACGCGCTTTCACGCTTCACTCACTATGTCGCCGATTAGTCTTCACATATGTGAAATCCCACCGGTGAGGACGAGACGCTATGACCGTACACGATGAGCAATCGGGATTGATTCTGCTGGTCGAGGACAATCGGCAGATCGCAGAGATGGTAGGCGAGCACCTTGAGCGACGTGGTTACTCGGTTG
>JALYXN010000036.1 GCA_030947085.1 Pseudomonadota bacterium
CGTCTGCACTGCGCCTGCGACACGCTCCCGAATACACCGACAGGCCTGTTGCCGCTCCGTGGCACCGTTTTGTCATGATTGGCGACGTAACCTTGCTGGCATGTTGCCAATAGATGTCACCGAACTACTGGCGCGCAGTGCGCTGTTCGCGCAGATGGATGGGCCAGCGCGTGAGGCGCTGGCGGCCGAACTGATCTGGCTAGGGTTGCCCGGCGGGCGGCCGTTGTTCAAGGCGGGCGAGACGGCCGATGCGCTTTACCTGCTGAAAAGCGGCAGTTTGGGGGTATTCGGCGAAGGCCTGCCGGATGACGCGCGCGAGCCGATCCAACTGATCGCTGCCGACGAATGCGTGGGGGCGATCAGTCTGCTTGGTGGACAATCCCGCACCCGCACGGTGCGTGCGCTGCGCGACTGCGAATTGCTGCGACTGGATCGTTCCGCCTTCGAAGCGCTGCTCACGCGTCATCCGCAGGCCATGCTCAGCGTGGCACGGCATACCATTCAACGACTGCAGCAGCGCGAGCGTGGGGCCGGTGCGCCGAGCCTGCCGCGTACGTTTGCGATCCTGCCGGTCGATCAGGCGGTACCAGTGCGCGTGCTGGCGATGCAGTTGGCGAAGGCGCTGGAGGTCTACGGCACGTGGGTGCTGATCGATGGCGCACGGGGTAGCGGACGCAGCAGTGACTGGTTTGCCGAGCGGGAGGCGCAGCACCGCTTCGTGATCTACCTGGACGCCAGCGGCGACGCGATGTGGCGTCAACGCTGTCTGCGTCAGGCCGATGTGTTGTTGCTTCCCGCACTCGCGGCGCGGCCGGCGCGGCCGTGGCCCGAAGCGGCGGTGCTGGATCCGGTCCGCACCGGACATCGCGCCCGGCATCTGATCCTGATGCATCCCGGTCATCAGGTCAGCCTCGGCACCGCGCAACGCTGGCTGGCACCGTTCCGGGGCGACGTGCGGCACCACCACGTCTGCAACGGCGCCGACATCGAACGGGTGGCGCGGCTGGTCAGCGGGCATGGCCGTGGTCTGGTGCTTGCCGGCGGCGGGGCGCGCGGTCTGGCGCATCTGGGCATGTTGCGCGCGTTGCACGAGGCCGGCCATCGCTTCGACGCGGTGGGCGGCACCAGCATCGGTGCCATCCTCGGTGCGGGCCTGGCCAGCGGCTGGACGCTGGATGCGATCACCGACACTTTCCGCGAGGCCTTCGTCAAGGGACGGCCGCTGTCGGACTGGACTCTGCCACTGGTGGCGATGACCCGCGGCCGGCGCGCGTCGAACATGTTGCGGCAAGCATTCGGCGTGCTGGATATCGAGGATTTGCCGCTGCCGTACTTCTGCGTTTCCACGTCATTGTCCGGTGGCGGCATGGCGGTGCATCGCAGCGGCCCGCTGTGGCTGTGGCTGCGCGCGTCCAGTGCGATTCCTGGTGTGCTGCCGCCGGTGTTGCGGCACGGCGGGGTCCATGTCGATGGCGCACTGGTCAACAATCTGCCCACCGACGTGATGGCCGCCGATGGCATCGCGCATATTACCGCGCTGGATATCCGCGCCGATATCGCGCTGCTCACCACGGCCGAGGAATCGGCCACGCCGCCGCTATGGCGCCTGCTGTTGCAGCGAGGACAAGATAGCGGGCGACCGGGACTGGTCTCCACCCTCGTGCGCGCCGGCATGGTCAATGCCGAAACCACCAGCGAGGCGCGCCGCCAACGCGCCGACCTGTTGCTCACGCCACCGCTGGAGCACATTGGCATGCTGGCGTGGAAAGACTGGCAACGCGCCATCGATGCCGGCTACCGGCACGCCATCGCCGTGTTGGAGGCGCGCGGGCGCGAAACTGCCATGCCCGCTACCATGCGCGAATGAATTCCCTGCGCAGCTTCAAGGGCATTGCACCCCGCCTCGGCCAACGCGTGTATGTCGACCCCGCTTCCAGTGTCATCGGCGATGTCGTGCTCGGTGACGATGTATCGATCTGGCCCGGCACGGTTTTGCGCGGCGACGTGAATTACATTCGCGTGGGCGCCCGCACCAGCATCCAGGATGGTAGCGTGGTGCATGTCGCCCACCAGGGTCCGTATGGGCCGGGCTATCCCTGTCTCATCGGCGCGGGCGTCACCATCGGTCATGCCGCCGTCGTGCATGCGTGCACCATCGGCGACCACTGCCTGATCGGCATGCACGCCACGGTGATGGACGGCGCGGTGGTGCACGACTACGGTTTCGTCGGCGCCGGCAGTCTGATTCCGCCAGGCAAGGTGGTCGGTGAGCGCGAACTGTGGCTGGGCAATCCGGCGAAGTTCGTGCGCCTGCTCAGCGAGATGCAGATCGAGCAGTTGCGCTATTCCGCCGACCACTATGTGCGGCTCAAAGACGCGTACCTCGCTGAGGGATGAGGTC
>JALYXN010000074.1 GCA_030947085.1 Pseudomonadota bacterium
TCACCAGGGTGCCGGATTTCTTGATGTTGGCGGTGAGTTTGCGCAGCGCCTGACTCATCAAGCGCGCTTGCAGGCCGACGTGGGAATCACCCATCTCGCCCTCGATTTCCGCCTTCGGGGTCAGCGCGGCGACCGAATCGATCACCACCATGTCGACCGCACCGGAGCGCACCAGCATATCGGCGATTTCCAGCGCCTGTTCGCCGGTGTCGGGCTGCGACACCAGCAGGTCGTCGACCTTGACGCCCAGCTTTTCGGCGTAGGTCGGATCGAGCGCATGCTCGGCATCGATGAAGGCGGCGGTACCGCCCATGCGCTGGCAGCTGGCGATGGCCTGCAGGGTCATGGTGGTCTTGCCGGACGATTCGGGTCCGTAGATCTCCACCACGCGACCGCGCGGCAAGCCACCGACACCGAGTGCGATATCCAACCCGAGCGAACCGGTGGAGATCGTCTCGATCGCTTCGTTCACGCGGTCGCCCATACGCATGATCGCGCCCTTGCCGAACTGCTTTTCGATCTGGCCAAGGGCGGAGGTGAGAGCCTTGCGCTTGTTGTCATCCATCGTTTGAATTCCGGTTGTGCGTGTGGGTGTGGCAAGCATGATGCCCCGCCGGCGTCTCACGGGCTGCGATCATGCTCAAGATGGGATCTGGTGCGGTGATTATCCCATATTGTTCCAGCGGGTCTGACGGTCAGCCACATCTCATTCCGTCAGGGTTTTGCGCAGACCGGCGAGCGCGGCCGCCACGGTCTGACGACGAACCGCCTCGCGATCGCCGCTGAAACGGAACATCCGAGCGTGGCCATAGCCGCCACGGCGCTTCCAGCTCACCCACACCGTCCCCACCGGCTTTTCCACCGTACCACCGGTCGGCCCGGCAACGCCCGTCACTGCCACCGCCAACCCGGCGCCAAACCGTGCCAGAGCACCGGAAACCATCTCCAGCGCCGTTTCCTCGCTGACCGCCCCGGTAATCGCCAGCGTGCGCGGGTTGACACCGAGCAGCACTTCCTTGGCCTCATTGCTATAGGTCACCACCCCGGCATGAAACCAGGCCGAACTGCCTGGCAGGTCGGTGAGCGCCTTGGCAATCCAGCCGCCGGTGCACGATTCGGCCGTCACCAGCAGCAAGCGTTGCTGTAACGCCTCGCCCGCGATCTCCTGGGCCAGTGCATACAGCTCCGCATCGGTAGGAACGGACAACAACTCCATGCGAGACTCCCGGACTTAAACGAACTTACATGAATCGACTTTGCGCAAGATGCAGAGGCATCCTTCTACCCGTTTCGCGCGACCACGCCAAGACTTGCACCGCATGAGCCCAGACGATCCGACCAAACACACCCCGTTCATGCGCCAATACCTGTCGGCCAAGGCCGAGCATCCCGACGTGCTGCTGTTCTTCCGGATGGGCGATTTCTACGAGCTGTTCTTCGACGACGCGCGCAAGGCGGCGCGACTGCTCGACATTACCCTGACCCAGCGCGGGCAGTCCGCTGGCGCGCCGATTCCGATGGCCGGGGTGCCCTATCACGCGGCGGAAAATTATCTGGCGCGACTGGTGCGACTGGGCGAGTCAGTGGCGATCTGCGAGCAAATCGGTGACCCGGCGCTGGCCAAGGGCATCGTCGAACGCAAGGTCGTGCGCATCATCACGCCCGGCACGGTCACCGATGCGGCGCTGCTGGAGGATCGTCGCGACAATCTGCTGCTGGCGATCGCTGCTGGCCCGAATGCCACCTACGGCCTGGCCTGGGTCGATCTCTCCAGCGGCCGCTTCCTGCTCAGCGAGGTGCCCAGCGCCGAGGCCTTGGCAGCGGAATTGGCGCGTTTGCAGCCGGCCGAGACGCTGATCGGCGAGGACGTCGCGTGGCCAAAACTGGTTAGCGCCCTGCCCGGTTTGCGCAAACGCCAGCCCTGGCACTTCGATGGCGACGCGGCCCGGCGCGAGTTGAACCGCTTCTTCGGCACGCGCGACCTCGGTGGTTTCGGCGTCGACCCACTGCCGCTGGCCGTCGCGGCCGCCGGCTGCCTGCTGGGGTATGTCGAGGAAACCCAGAAAAGTGCGCTGCCGCACCTCACCGGCATGGCGGTGGAAAGCGCCAGTGAAACCATTGCGCTGGATGCCGCCACCCGGCGCAACCTGGAACTGGATACGCACCCCAGCGGCCGCACCGAGCACACCCTGCTCGGCGTGCTGGATGAGACCGTCACCCCGATGGGCGCGCGGCTGCTGCGCCGCTGGCTGACGCGGCCGCTGCGTTCGCGCTCGGTGCTGCGTCATCGCCATCAGGCGATCGGCACCTTGATCGACCATCGCCACTACGACGCCCTGCGCGAGACGCTGCGCGGCATCGGTGACCTCGAACGCATCCTGGCCCGGGTGGCGTTGCGTTCGGCGCGGCCACGCGACCTGTCCACCCTGCGCGACGGCCTGGCCGCGGCACCGGTGTTGAAACAGCAGATCGCCACCTTGGACAGTCCGCTACTGCACAGCCTGGTCGCACACATCGGCGACCACGCCGACACCGCGGCCTTGCTGGCTCGTGCGGTGGTCGAGCAGCCGCCGGTGCTGCAGCGCGATGGTGGCGTGATCGCCGACGGCTACGATGCCGAACTGGACGAGCTGCGGCGTCTGTCCACCCACGCCGACCAGTATCTGGTCGAGCTGGAGGAACGCGAGAAGGCGGCCAGCGGCATCAACGCGCTGAAGGTCGGCTACAACCGCGTGCACGGTTATTACATCGAGATCAGCAAGGGACAGGCCGACAAGGCGCCCACGTATTACACCCGCCGACAGACAACCAAGAACGCCGAGCGCTACATCACCGAAGAACTGAAATCGTTCGAGGACAAGGTGTTGTCGGCGAAAGAGCGCTCGTTGATGCGCGAACGCGCCTTGTACGAAGCGCTGCTCGACACGCTGACCGAAAAACTGGAGCCGCTGAAGTCCGCTGCTGCCGCGATGGCGGAACTCGATGTGCTGGCCGCGCTGGCCGAACGCGCCGAGGCGCTGGACTGGAGTGCACCCGAACTCACCGACGAGCCCGGCATCCACGTCGAACGCGGCCGGCATCCGGTAGTGGAGAAGGTTCGCGACGAACCGTTCGAGCCCAACGACCTGATCCTCGACGACGCCCGCCGCATGCTGGTGATCACCGGCCCCAACATGGGCGGCAAGTCCACCTACATGCGCCAGAACGCGCTGATCGTGCTGCTGGCGCATATCGGCAGCTACGTGCCCGCATCACGCACCGTGATCGGGCCGATCGACCGCATCTTCACCCGAATCGGCGCCGGCGACGATCTGTCACGCGGCCAGTCCACCTTCATGGTGGAGATGAGCGAAACGGCCAATATCCTGCACAACGCCACCGAGCACAGCCTGGTGCTGATGGACGAAGTCGGCCGTGGCACCAGCACCTACGACGGCCTGTCGCTGGCGCGCGCCGCCGCCGTGCATCTGGCCCGGAAAAGCCGCGCCTACACCTTGTTTGCCACCCACTATTTCGAATTGACCGAGCTGGCCGGGGAAATTCCCGGCATCGCCAACGTGCACCTGGACGCGGTCGAATTTCACGATCAGCAGCGCGGCGAGCAACTGGTGTTCATGCACGCGGTGAAGGCCGGTCCCGCCAACCGCAGTTTCGGCTTGCAGGTGGCGGCGCTGGCGGGGCTGCCGAAGTCGGTGATCGCCGATGCGCGACGCACCCTGGCGGAACTGGAGCGAGGCATGCATCAGCACGCCAACCGTCGCCCGCCTGCCAGCGAACCGTCACCCCAGCTGGGCCTGTTCGCCCCTTCGCAGTCGTCCGCTGCCGAACGTGCGCTGGAAGCACTGGATCCGGATTCGCTGACTCCGCGCGAGGCGCTGGAAGCGCTGTATCGACTGAAGTCGCTGAGCTGAGCACGATATGCGGCCGTGGCGGCAAGTTGACTCCGCTGGCGGTGTCCTTGCTCTCGAGCGCGTGCCCGGACCGCCTGCCGAATCATAGGCAAGAGCTATCGGATGCATCGTAACAATCAAATTCCATGCATGGTCATGAGGGCGTAGGTTCACACAGTCAGAAGGTGAGTCCTTTCTTGATTTCGCAGCTCCTTATCGTCAGCTTACAAGTGCTGCGTCAGAGAAGATAAAAACGCTTGACTGCTGCATGTGCTAGCCCAGGGTTTCCAGCAAATCGGAAGCCGATCCATCGTAAGTCTTTGACCAAGCCCCGTCATATACCAGCGCCGAGCTTCAACCCGACTTGACGGCGATTTAAACGACAACAGGAAGAAGATCATGTCGACCGAAACGAAGTGCCCGTTCAATCACACCGCAGGCGGTGGTACGACCAACCGTGACTGGTGGCCGAAACAGCTGCGCGTTGACCTGTTGCAACAGCACTCATCGAAGTCCGATCCGATGGGCGAGGACTTCAACTATGCCG
>JALYXN010000104.1 GCA_030947085.1 Pseudomonadota bacterium
TGGTGGATCGGCATGCCGGCAAACGTCTCAATGCGCCGAACGACGTCACTGTGAAATCAGACGGTACGATCTGGTTTTCCGATCCACTGTACGGCATTCAGCGTGACTACGAAGGTGGTATTCAGGAGTCGAAGCAGTCCCCGGCGCTGTACCGCTTCGATCCCGAGAGCGGCAAGATCACTATCGCTGCAGGTGATTTCGACGGGCCCAACGGGCTGGCCTTCTCCCCCGACGAGAAGCGCCTGTATGTCTGCGAAACGGGCGACATGACCACCGAGAATCCCAAGCAGTACATTCGCGCATTCGATGTCGATGCCAAGGGCAAATTGCATGGTGGAGCGATCTTCCACAAGGTCGAGCCGGGGTTCGCCGACGGCATTGCCATGGACGAAGACGGCAACATCTGGTCCAGCGCCGCCGACGGCGTGCACTGCATCGATCCGGCTGGCCGGCTTCTGGGCAAGATTCGTGTGCCGTATCTGGTATCCAACCTGACGTTCGGCGGCTACTGGAAAAATCGGTTGTTCATCGGTGGCTCGCATACGTTGTACGCGATCTTTCTCAACCGGCGTGGGGCGGGGTGGCCGTAATGGCGACCGACGCCGATGGCTTGCGGGTATTGCATCTCAAGCTCAATACAGCGAACGCCAGGTATTTGGCGGACTTCTACGAGAAGGCGCTGGGCTTCCGATTTATTTCGCGCGAACACCTTTCAGGTGCCCGTCGTGAAGGGATTTCGCCGGTGTCCGGCCGCGCGTTGCGGATCACGCTGGCGCTCGGCGCGCAAACGGTTGAGCTGGATCAGTTCGTGGATCAACCGGGACGTCCCTATCCAGAAGGTTCGCTGGCATCGGATTTGATTTTTCAGCATTTTGCGATCGTTGTTGCCGACATGGATGACGCCATGCAACGGCTCTCGGCGGTGAGTGGGTGGACGTCAATTACGGTCGACGGGCCGCAGCACCTGCCGGCGAGCTCCGGCGGGGTGGTCGCGTTCAAATTTCGCGATCCGGATGGCCACCCGTTGGAGCTGCTGGCCTTTCCGCCCCACGATACGCCCAGACAATGGCGATCCAGCGGCGCTGCGGGTCCGTTCCTCGGCATCGACCACACGGCGATCAGTGTCACGGACAGCGCGCGCAGTATCGCGTTCTACGAGGCGCTGGGTCTGGCGGTTTCGAATCGATCGCTCAACGACGATGTCACCCAAGCGCGGCTTGATCATGGCGAGCATCCCGTGGTGGAAGTCACCGCCATGGCCCCGGACGTTGCGACGCCACACCTCGAATTGCTGTGCTATCGCGGCGAGCGGGACGAGGCGCCTCTGGACTTGCGTGCCAACGATGTCGCCGCCACCTGCGTGGTGTTTGGTCCGGTAGGCGAACGAGCCCCGCCCATCGACGGAGATGCTGCGCCCATGTGCCACCTGCAAGATCCGGACGGCCATTATTTGTCGATTGAATCGCCGTAAGGGTGTTTTAGGCGTTATTTAATTCAAGGCGGTGCCGGCATCGCCATGCGCGCGGCCAGACTGGCCATGATCCAGATCGTGCCGGCCACCATGATGGTCAGCAGCAGTGCCGAGAACAAAATGAGTTGCAGATCCTCGCGTTTCTGCTTCAAGCCGATATGCAGAAAAAAGTGGAAGTGCACCAGCATCTGCACCAGCGCGAAGCTGCCGATGACGATCAGCAAGTCCCGCCGCGAAACCGCTGCCCAATGCACGAGGGCAAAGGGGACCAGGGTCAGCAGCAACGCCAGGCCAATACCCCAGACGTAGGACCGGAACTCACGCCGTTCTTCGTGTTTGAGCCTCGCTCGGTCATCAGCCGGTTGACCGTGGGCGTTCCCTGGTTGCTGGTTCATGTCAGTCCCGCAAGATAGACGACGGAAAAGATCGCGATCCAGACGATGTCCAGAAAATGCCAGAACAATGACAGCCGCATGATCCCCAGTTTGGTCTGCGTATCCAGACCGTAGCGCGCGATCTGGCCTACGAGGCATATCAACCAGAGGCAACCAGCGGCGACGTGCAGGCCGTGCAGAGGCACCAGGTCAAAGAATGAGGAAAGGAAACCGCTGCGGCTTGGTACGCCGCCCTTGGCGAACATGCTGCTAAAATCGTGCAGTTCAAAGCCGAGAAACGTCAGGCCCAAAAGAAGTGTCACCACCATCCAGCCGACCAGCCTGGTGTGGCTGTGCTTGTACTTCAGGGCCAGCGAGGCCATGCCGAAGGTGAAGCTGCTGGCCAGCAACATCAGGGTCTCGATAAAGATGCTCTTGATGTCGTAAAGAGCGTGCGGGCCCGGGCCACCGGCCATGCCTTGCAGCGAGGTGACGTAGGTGGCGAACACCATGCCGAACAGGATGGCGTCGCTCATCAGAAACACCCAGAAGCCGAACATCAGGGTTTCTGCGGCCCGGTCGTCTGCGCCGTGGGAGCTGCCCAGGTTCAAGCCGGGGTGTTTCATGACCTTGTCCGTCATGGCACCACCCCGTCCGGCTCGTGTTGGGCCAGCCCAGTATTGAGTGACGTACATTCATCCGCGCGACTGATAGCCGTAGCAGCGGCGACCGCGTCGACCCAGCGATGGTGTTCACGCCGCACCTGCTGTGCGCTGACGATGCGCGTGGTGTCGCGCGCGAAGCCACGAACGATGATGGCAGCCAGTGCCACCAGCGACGACAGCATCACCAGCCACCAGATATGCCAGACCAGGCCAAAGGCCAGCGCAAAACCGACCGCGGCGACGATGGGCCCCATGGCGCTGTTCTTTGGCAGTTCGATATCCACGTAGGTGTCCGGCCGCTGGTAGGCGCTACGATTTTCCTTGGCCATCGTGAAGGCGTCGCGGCCTTCGACCGTGGGGATCACGGCAAAGTTGTATTCCGGCGGCGGCGCGGAGTTCGACCATTCCAGGCTGCGCCCGTCCCAGGGGTCGCCTACGAACACGCGGTTGGCATCGCGCTCCCGGATCGACACCCACAGTTGCCACATCAGTGCGAGCAGCGCGGCAAAAATCAGCAGGGCGCCAAACAGCGCCACCCATTCGAGCGGCACGTAGCGCGCCTCGGCGTAAGCGACGGTGCGACGAGGCAAGCCCATGATGCCCAACGCGTACAGCGGAAAAAATGCGCCCATGAAGCCGAAGATCCAGCACAGCGCCGAGATGATTCCCCAGCGCTCGTTGAGGCGAAAGCCAAACGCCTTGGGAAACCAGAAATGGTAGGCAGCAAGCATGCCGAACAGCAGGCCGGGCACCGCTACATTATGGAAGTGAGCCACCAGGAAAACGGTGTTGTGGACCTGGTAGTCGATGGTCGGATTGGCCAGCAGGATGCCGCTCATGCCACCGAGTACGA
>JALYXN010000105.1 GCA_030947085.1 Pseudomonadota bacterium
CGTCGACACTGGTCGCACCGTCGGGCACATCGAAGTGGAAAGCATAGACATTCAACGGATAACGCGTCCACTTCAGCACGTTGCCATTGGCCTTCACCACCAGGCCGGCCATCTTGTCGATCGGACCGGTCGGTGAGTGGTTGCCCGGAATCCACTGCGGATAAAGCAGGGTCAGGGGCCCTGCTGCCGCCGGAATGGTTTCATTCACGCGGAAGATGCGGTGCGCGATATCCGTCGCATCAACGCTGATCTTCAAGGTGCCCTGATACGGCACATTCTGCGGTACAGGCACATCGGCAAGCGCAGTGAAGCTGGCCAGCCCGAAGGCCGTGGCGGCAAGGGCGGAAGCGAGACGAGTGACTTTCAAAAGCATTCTCCGGAAAAAAAGTAGGTGTCGACCTGGCGGCGGCGGGGCTAGTGGCACGCCTGATGAGCGGCGAGTGCCTTGCAGGCTCCGAAATTGCCCGACCGGGCGAGGCCGGGGCGCCATCGCAGCCCCCTGATGCTAGCTGCGACCGACCCTCCTTCACCCCTGCCGAAGGTCATGACTGGACCAGAAAGGTCGACTGCACTACCCCGCTACTACAGGTGGCACCCGTTTTGCTTAAAAGGGGTATGCCAGACTTGCACCACATTGACGACGACGTCGCGGGCGACCGGCGTGCTGTCGTCCTCGACTTGAATGCTCCAAGCGAATATCGGCAGTATCTGGCGCGCCACATGCGACCCATGATCCGTGCCCTGATGCTGGCGGCGGTGGTGTTCTACGGGCTCGGCGTTTTGGCCAGCGGCCTGCTGCAAGCGACGCCGCGACAGCTTCCGCTATGGGTGAGACTGGCGCCGATGGCGCCCCTGTTGATGGTGGCAGTCGCTACCCACTTCGCGCGGCGGGCGTGGCTACTCAGCGTGCTCATGCTCACCTGCGTACTGCTGTTGCAGATTGGATTCAACCTCAACTAGGCCGTCCGGAGGGTTACTCACGGTAAGCATCGGGCTGGCCGCGTTTGCACCGGATCACGATGACATTGCCAGTTTGATGGCGCGCGCCGACCAGGCCATGCGCCACGCAAAAAGCAGCGGCCGTGACCGGGTGGTTACGGCCGCCAATGGCTGACGGTCAACCGCCGACTTACTCGGCGTTGTCTTTGGCGAGCTTGCTGTGTCGTATGCCGTAAGCAAAATAGACGATCAGGCCCAGCGCCATCCATACGATGAAACGCTCGATCGTGATCCACGGCAGACCGCCCAGCAACTGGAACCCGTCATCGGAGAACCAGGGCCAGCCGATAATCAGGAACAGCGAGAACAGGATGCCGGTCGGTGCTACCAGCCACAGGGCGGGGGTACGGAATCCGCGCTTCAAGTCAGGCTGCCTTATCCGCAACAACAGCACCGAACCGCAGATGATGATGAAGGCAGCCAGCGTGCCGATGTTGACCAGCTCGGCCACCTCACCGATCGGCAGGAAACCGGCGACCAGTGCCGTGAACACACCCAGGATGATGGTCGGACGCGCTGGCGTGCCGTACTTCGGATGGATCTTGGCGAACCATTTCGGCAACAGGCCATCACGTGCGAGCGCAAACCAGATACGTGCCGCACCCAGCATGAAGGCGAACATCACACTGGTGATGCCGGCGACCGCCGCCACCGAGATGATCCCGCGCACCCAGTGCAAACCAAGCGCCTTGAACGCCTGATCCACCGGCGCCGGACCGGCCAGCTCCTGATACGGCACCATGCCGGTCAAGACCAGCGATACCAACACGTAGAGCACCATCGACACGGCCAATGACAGCAATACCGCGCGTGGCAGATCACGCTGCGGATTGCTCGACTCCTCCGCCGCGGTGGTCAGTGTGTCGTAGCCGAACACCGCGAAGAACACGATGCTCGAGGCCGCCAGCACGCCGCCCCAGCCATAATGGGTCAGGCCTTCCTTGGTGATCGCCTCGGGGATGAAGGGATGCCAGTTGGCCGGATTGACATAGAACGCGCCTACACCGATCACCAGCGCCACGCCGATCACCTTGATCGTCACGATAATCGTGTTGGCGCGCGCACCCCACTCGGTCTTGACCGTCAGCATCCAGGCGATCAACAGCGTGACGCCTGCAGCGATCACATTGAATACCCCACCGGCTTCCGGATGCTGCGGGTTATAGGCAGCGTGTGCCCATGCCGGCAACTGCAGGCCAAAGATCTGCTCCAGCAGCGCCTGGACGTAACCGGACCAGCCGATGGCGACGACACCGACAATGAGCGCGTACTCGATCAGCAAATCCCAGCCGATGATCCATGCCACCAGCTCACCGAGGACGGCGTAGCTATAGGTATACGCGCTGCCGGTCACCGGAATCATGCCGGAAAACTCGGCGTAGGCGAGGGCGGCGCATGCGCTGCCAAGGCCGGCGATCAGGAAACTGAGCACCACCGCAGGGCCGGCATTGGCCGCGGCCTGCTGTCCGGCCAGCACAAACACACCGACGCCGATGATGGCGCCGACGCCGATCGCGGTGAGCTGCCAAAGACCGAGTACACGCTTGAAATCGCCACTCTTGCC
>JALYXN010000174.1 GCA_030947085.1 Pseudomonadota bacterium
AGTCAACCTAACCCCAATGCCGCCCGGCGCGCTTGCGCGCACCCAAGCCAAAGCCACAACACGACATCTCCGAGGCCGCGACTGCGGTGGTTGTTACGGGCACTTTTGCCGTTGCCGTTGCTCTAGATCTTCAACCCCCTTGTGAGGCGGTGAGTCGTGAACGATAGGCCCGCAGGGGAGTCGACATGGATGTCAGCTCCTTTTCGCCAGGGCAGGAAGCCCTGTCGAAAAGCCCGGCCGCGACTCACGGACTTGTCGGGCGCAGCCTGGCAAGCGCCGAAGAGGGTGGCCTTCTCTTTGGTGACTTTCTCTTGGCCATTCAAGAGAAAGCCACTCGCGCGCCGCAGGCGCACGAAAGCTGCTGCTTCACCGTCGCTCACAAATGAGGCGGATCGATATATGGAAACGGCAGCTTCTGGGCAGAAATCTCATGTCGACTCGATATCCTCACCACAGTAAGTAAACTTACTGCGGAGTCACCGCGATATTTATCGAATACACGATAGAAGTGATTTTCCACCCGGCCTGGGTATCGACGAGCGTCCAAAATGTGTGTCCATACCCTTGGGGAATCTCATAGTCATACTCAAGGCTTGCCACAGTGCCATCGGTATGAATTCTCAAGTTGGACATTTTCTCTGCGGTCGCCTTCGCTGAAGTATCACCAGCCGACTGATCCTTCGCGTTGGATGGAAATAGCTTTGGCGCCTTCCCATTGCTCGCGGCCGTCATCCGCGCGAAAGAAGGAGGTGCCACCGATCCAATGACGGGAACGTTTTCGTTGTAGTAAAATCCCAATAGAGCAGACGTATTTTTTTTTACCATGGTTAAATTGTATGCAGCCACCAATTTCCTCAGCTGAGAAATGGCAGCTGGAGTTCCCACATCGCATGCATGGGCAGTGCTTCCTGTCGCGGATGCGGCAGGCTGATCCATATCGGGCTGAGTAGCTTGCTGCGCTTGCACATTTGTTGCGGCCAAAGCGAGAGCGAAAAGTGCGACGAGCTTCATACGATTCCCTTTTTAAGTTGCCCAGCCCCAAGCCAAGGCTGAATCAGTTCTGCGAACGATCGAGCGATCACAAACTCCGTGTGTGCACGTCTGCAATGGTAGAAAGCGGGCGTTACACAACAGTCGCGCCTTAAGCACACTTAATGGCCGCTTCTAGTTACGGGGGGGAATTTTGGCGCGGATGAGGTGTAGGGCTGTACGAAGTACACGTAGTCATACCCGAATTTTTTTCCATCAATCATTGTTCCGAGCGTTCCATCAGCAACGAAACTTTTTGTTTTTTGGACACCACAAGAAGTTTGTGAGCATGTCCAAGCCTCGCCTGGACCGGTGGCATCTATCAACACGTTCTTGATGGTTCGTCCCATGTACGAACCGGCTGGCTTGGTTGTGACGCCAGGCAGCATTGCCTGACGCCGCTGAGCGTGAAAGTTGCCGCCGTAAGCAATAACACGCCCCTTACCCGCAAGCTCATGCAATTCATCACCGATCTCTTCGTCTACGTGCTCAGGTACGGGACGGTCTGGTAGCTGAAAATTCAAAGCGATTCTTCCGCTTTTCTCCAACGTTTCAAGGTGATCCACGACATGAGCCATGGCCTTGGAAGTGCGTCCATCCTGGCCTGACCATACCAATGATTTTGTGTCGCGTGCGAACGGCTGAAGTTCAAGTGAGACCGTTAGCGGATGTATGCCGGCAGCTACCTCATAGTCCACCAAGCATTCAAGAAGTCGAGGCGATTCATTAGTGCCATGTATTTCACCGACGTAGACACTGCCGAGGGCCGACAGACTGGCAAGTGCAGCGTTGGCAGGGCAGGTGCCGGTGCTCTCAGGCAAGGATTCGACGCTGGACGCCTTGGTGCTTGTCAGGCAGCTGATAAGAATGATGGTTGCCGAGAAAGTTGTGGCACGGGCAGCTTGTTTCAAAATGCCAGTACGTACGTTCACAAAATGAATGGGTTTCATATTCTCTCCCAATTGCATAACGTTTACGGGCGACTTCAACTCTGAAGTGCACCACCAGGGCTGAAACGTTCGACAGCAAACGATACAGACCAGTCACACCTTACGCTTGCGGGTCCACCCGCAACACCAGCTTCCCCCGATGACTCCCATCAAACAACCGATTAAGCACGACGGGCGCATTCTCCAACCCCTCAGCAACAGTCTCCTCCGTCTTGATCTTCCCCTCCCGAATCCACCCCGAAATCGCCCCCACCGCCTCCTTCGTCTTCGTGTAATCAAGCACCAGAAAGCCCTGCATCCTCAGCCGCTTCATGATGAAGGGACCAAAGTCGTCGCTGGGCTTTCCATCACTGTTATAACCAGAGATCAACCCGCACAACGCTACGCGCCCACCGATGACCATGCGTGACAGCACCGCACGCATCACCTCGCCGCCAACGTTCTCGAAATTGACATGCACACCGTCGGGCGTGGCAGCCTTGAGCTGCTGCTGGAAATCCTCGGCCTTGTAATCGACGCCAGCATCGAAGCCGAGCTCGTCGACCAGATAACGGCACTTCTCGGCGCCGCCAGCGATGCCGACCACGCGGGCACCACGGATCTTGCCGATCTGGCCGGCGATGGAGCCCACCGAGCCGGCGGCGGCGGAAACCACCATCGTCTCGCCGGGCTGTACCGGAGTAATGTCGGTCAGGACGTAGTACGCGGTGACACCGCTCATGCCACAGGCGCCCAGCAGCGTGGGCAACGGAATGCCCGGATCGGCGGGCAAGCGGACGTAACCCTTGGCGTCCTCGTGCAGCACGAGATAGTCCTGCCAGCCGGTGACGCCCTGCACCAGATCGCCTTCGGCGTAATGCGACGAGTGCGACTTCACCACGCGACCCAGGCCCAGCGCGCGCATCACGTCGCCGATGGCCACCGGCGGCAGGTATTGCGGCACGTCGCGCATCCATACGCGGTTGGTCGGGTCCATCGAGATGTAGAGCGTGCGGAGCAGCACCTCGCCATCCTTCAGCTCGGGCACGGGCTCCTCGACAAGGTCGAAGTTGCCGCGTTCGACCAGGCCTTCGGGGCGGTATTTCAGGCGCAACTGGCGGTTGATCAGGGACATGTTGCTTCTCCGGGAACGGGGGACGACAGAGGTATTCAGACGGCCAAGTCGGCTGATCAGGAATCTTTTGCGCACGCCTTGTGGCGGAAGCAGCCCGTCAGGTGGTCGTTGATCATGCCGGTGGCCTGCAGCAGCGAATAGCAGATGGTGCTGCCGACAAAGCGGAAGCCACGCTTCTTCATCGCCTTGCTCATGCGGTCGGACAGTTCGGTACTGGCCGGCACGTCGCTACTGGTCTTCCATCGATTGACCAGCGGCTTGCCGTCGACGAACGACCACAGATAGCCGTCCAGACTGCCATACTCTGCGATCGCATCAAGCGCGGTGATCGCGTTGTCGCGGGTTGCCGAGACCTTGAGCCGGTTGCGAATGATGCCCGGATCGAGCAACAGCTGCTCCAGCTGGCGATCGGTCATCGCGGCGACACGGGCAATCTCGAAGTCGTGAAATACCTTGCGATAGTGGGCGCGCTTGGCCAGCACCGTGCGCCAGGACAGCCCGGCCTGCACACCTTCCAGACACAGAAACTCGAACAGTGCGCGATCGTCGTGCAGCGGCACGCCCCATTCGGTGTCGTGATACTCGCGCAGCAGCTCATCACGGGTCGCCCAATGGCAGCGCGTCAAAGGTTTCGATTCGGTCATTGTCCTGGGCCTGCTGCGAACTGCCGCACACCGTAGCGGAGACCGGTAGACTTGTCGCCCCACTGTCGTGCGACCGCCCATGTCACTCGCCTTGTCGCCTCAACGCGGCGCCATCTACGCGCTGCTCGCCACCATTTTGCTGTGGGCCTACAGCTGGATCGTCATGAAGCAGGTGCTGGCCTATGCCGGACCGTTCGATTTCGCCGCGCTACGCTATCTGCTCGGCGCGGCGGTGCTGTTCGGGGTGCTGCTGGTCAGCCGCCAATCACTGCGCCCGCCGCCGCTGCTGCCGACCATTGTCATCGGCTTGTGCCAGACCGCCGGCTTCCAGGGCCTGGAACAATGGGCCTTGCTCGACGGTGGCGCGGGACATGTGGCATTGCTGGCCTACACCATGCCGTTCTGGGCGATCCTGCTGGCCTGGTTACTACTCGATGAACGGCCGACGCGACGCCACTGGCTTGGGCTGGTGCTGGCGGCGCTGGGCCTGCTCTGCATCATCCGTCCCTGGCACCAGCTCGGCAGCGGCCTGAGCACCGTGCTGGCAATCACCGGCGGCGTCGCCTGGGCTGCCGGTACGGTGCTCAGCAAACGGATGTTTCGCCGGCATGCCCCGTCGGTGCTGGCCCTGACCGCGTGGCAGATGCTGGCCGGTGGCGTCGGCCTCGGCATGGTGGCGCTGGTGCTGCCGCAACGTCCGATCGCGTGGAACTGGGCCTTCATCGGCGGCCTGGCCTACAGCGTGGTGTTGGCGTCCAGCCTGGCCTGGTGGCTATGGTCGATCGTGCTACAGCGGCTACCCACCGCAGTGGCGAGTCTCTCCAGCCTCGGCGTGCCGGTGGTCAGCGTGCTGCTGGCGTGGGCGATTCTGCATGAGCAGCCGTCGTGGCTGGAGGGCGTGGGTATCGGGCTGGTGCTGCTCGGGCTGGTGGCGATCAGCGGGGTCCGGCTGGGCCATCGCCGAACGCCGGTGACGACGCTGAAATAATCAGGAAAGGCTGGTCGAGGATGCTTGAGTGATCTTTTCCTCGGGTTGCCCATGCCTGTCATGCCTTCCCTGCCTGATCCGTCCGCGCTGTGGTCCGAGCTGACCGATTGGCTCAGCGCGCACGCGGTAGTGCCAGCGCTGAACGCGCTGCATCTGAACGGCCTTGCCGGCGACCCGCACGATATCGCCGCGGCGCTGCTGATCGCCGCCCTGCAGGTTGGCATCATCGGCTTGATCTTCCGCCCGCTGGAGACCTGGTTGCCGGCTGAACGCTGGAACGATCGCAAGCTCACCCTGGTCGACCGCAACTACACCTTGCTGATGTTGCTGGGCATCTTTCCGCTGTTCACCTACCTAATACTGACCCCGTTCAGTCATTTGTTCGGCGGGGCTTCCAGCGCCACCTCCAGCACCGGCTCACCGCTGGCGCTGACCCACTGGATGCCGTGGTTCAACCAGCATCCGTATCTGCTGTTCGCGGTCTATTACGTCGCTTACGATTTTGTCTACTACTGGATGCACCGCACCCAGCACGCGATTCCGTGGTGGTGGGCGCTGCACAGCATGCACCACAGCCAGCGCCAGATGAGTTGTTGGACGAATGACCGCGGCAGCCTGGTCGACGGCTTCATCCAGTCGATGATCCTGGCCACGGTGGGTCTGGTGATCGGCGTCGATCCGGATGAATTCGCGTGGCTGATGCTGCTCGGTGAGCTGGGCCAGAATTTCTCCCATGCCAACGTGCGAATCGGTTTCGGACGCGTATTCGAGCGCGTGTTCGTCGACCCGAAATTCCACCGTCTGCACCATATGCTGATCGATCCGGAGCGGCCGACCCTGCACATCTGCAACTACGGTCAGGTGTTGTCGATCTGGGATGTGATTTTCGGCACCTCGCTGTACGGCCTTGCGCCGCGGCCGACCGGGGTGGGCGATCCGATGGTTGATGCCGACAACGAGCATGGTTTGATCGGTCTGCACTGGGTTGCCCTGAAACGCTTCTGGGTCACGGTGCGTTGCCCGGCCGGCTGGAAACCCGGCGAAGTGGCTTTCGGCGAGGACTACCGTCCGATCCCGGTCAGCCAGATCGACCTGCACGCGTTGTCAAATGCGGCACCGACGACGGCAGCGGGCGTAAGAGCGCCTGCGAACAGCAGCACGATGGCGGAAGGCACCTCCGGCTGAATCGCGGAGGTTTTACCAGGGCAAGCTGTGCAGATCCACGTTGCCGCCGGTGATCACCACGCCGATACGGCGGCCGGCGAAGCGCTCGCGCTGCTTCAGGATCGCCGCCAGCACGGTGGCGCTGGAAACCTCCACCAGCTGCTTCAACTCCGACCACAACAGCTGCATCGCCGCAATGGTCTCCTCGTCACTGACGGTCACCACTTCGACCCGATGCGCGCGCAGTGCCTCGAGGTTGCGTTGGCCGATCAACGCGCGCAGGCCGTCGCAGAGTGTGTCGGGTACGACATGGGTGACGCGCAAGGCCTGTCGCAGCGATTGTGTCGCGTCGTCAGCGCCCTCAGGTTCGGCGCCGAACAGCACCAGTTCCGGGCGCAAGGCATGGGCGGCGATGGCCACGCCGCTGGCCAGTCCGCCGCCGCCGACCGGAGTGATCAGGCTGTCGAGCCCTGGCACCTGCTGCAGCAACTCGAGCGCCACCGTGCCCTGCCCCGCCATGACCCGGGTGTCGGCATACGGGTGCACCAAGATCGCGCCGGTACTGCGTTGCACCGCGTCCGCTGCGGCTTCACGCGCGGCCTGGGTGGGCGCGCAGCGATGCAGGATCGCACCGGCGCGTTTGATCGCCTCGACTTTGGCGCGCACCGCGCCTTCGGGCACCACCACATGCGCGGCGATGCCACGGGTGGCCGCCGCCAGCGCCAGCGCGTTGCCGTGATTGCCGGAGGAATGGGTGACCACACCGTGCGCCGCCTGCTCGTCGCTCAGCGCCCAGACCGCGTTGCAGGCGCCGCGAAACTTGAACGCGCCGCCGTATTGCAGGTGCTCGCATTTGAAGTGCAGCTCGGCACCGCTGAGTGCATCCAGCGTCGCGCTGCGCAACACCGGCGTGACCCGCGCGTGGGGTGCGATGCGGGCGGC
The DNA here is from genome assembly GCA_030947085.1 of Pseudomonadota bacterium. Taxonomy (GTDB): domain Bacteria; phylum Pseudomonadota; class Gammaproteobacteria; order Xanthomonadales; family Rhodanobacteraceae; genus Rhodanobacter. The sequence continues at coordinate 6,832 of JALYXN010000174.1, forward strand.
GGCATCGCGGATCTGTTCGATATCGGGCAGCGCATCGCTCATGAATATTCGATCTCCACCCCGCAACGGAAGCGACGCTCGGCGCCCGGCTCCAGCCGCAGGGCTGGTTCGCTATCGGGGCGATTGAAGGCATTGGCCATGCACTCCATCGGTTCAAGTGCGACCGCCCGGCGCACGTCGCGGCTGACCGTGTCGGACGTGAATGCATGCATGATTCCGTTTTCCTGCCACACCGCAATCCCCAGGCCATTGGCAGGGTTGCGCAGTCGGGTGCGGATGCGGCCGTAGGCGTCCGCGGACAGATCGGTATAACCCCAATCCAGAACGCTGTCTCCGATGTCCCGCCACTGACGGAAATCGAGCGCACGGGCCTTTTCCAGCGGCACGTAGGCGGCATCGCCGGGCAAGGCGATCAGATCGGCGTCGCTGCTGATCAGGGTTTCTGCCGGAATCTGCAGCTGCCAGCTATCCACCGTGCTATCCGAAAGCCGGAAATAGGGATGCCAGCCGAAGAAACATGGTGCGGCAGTGTCACCGACATTGCGCATGAGGACGTCAAGTGTGAGCCCGCCATCGTCCAGGGTGAAGTCCAGCTCAAGATCGATCGCATGGGGATAACC
>JALYXN010000215.1 GCA_030947085.1 Pseudomonadota bacterium
GCAGCTGCGCCTCCGGCCAGGCCTGGCTCAGGTCCCAGGCGTTCCTCATCGGGCAGATGATGTCGTAGCGACCATGCACGATGGTGGCGGGGATGTGCCGGATGCGGATGACCAGCACGGACGTCAGCATGGCGCTCGGTGTATCGCGACTCCGCGGCAACCTGAGCCTGGACACACGGCTCGATCGCGCCAAGCGTGAGGGTCACGCCTTCGACCTGGATGACTTCAGCCTCGGCTTGGACGGTGTCCGGGTCGAGGGCTCCAGCGATCCGCCCTGGTGGGTGAAAATCCAGTTGAAGCAGGCGCGGCTGAACTGGGAAAAGCCGATGCGGTTGTGTGGCGACGCCACACTGGAAATGAAGGATGTCAGCCTGCTGCTGTCGTTGTTTGCCGATCGCAGCGCGTTTCCCAAATGGATCGCCAACGTCATCGACGACGGCCGCGCCACCGCTCACGCGAGGATCGAAGCGCAGAAGGGCGATTTCGTGCTTGATCAGCTGGCAGCGAGCAACAAGCGGGTCGATCTGTTCGCTCATTTGCGCATTCGCGATGGCAAACCTACAGGCGACCTCTACGCGCGCTGGGGCATCCTCGGCCTCGGCGTGGCACTGGCCGACGGCAAGCGCGATTTCCATGTGCTGCACGCCGAGCGCTGGTACAAGGCCCTGCCGGACCTGATTCCGGCCGCCAAATAGCGCACGATGGCAATGCGCTCCTACGGTTTTTATGCGTAACGATCGGCCAGCTTGTCCGTGGCCTGCACCAGCTGATCGACGATGGCCGGATCGGCGGCGCTGTGGCCTGCCAGCGCCACGTGCAGCTGCGCCTCCGGCCAGGCCTGGCTCAGGTCCCAGGCGTTCCTCATCGGGCAGATGATGTCGTAGCGACCATGCACGATGGTGGCGGGGATGTGCCGGATGCGGTCGAGGTCGCGCAGCAGTTGATCGGGTTCGAGAAAGAGCGCGTGGCGGAAATAGTGGGCCTCCATCAGCGCCAGGCTCACCGCCTTGTGCGGGTCGTCGAAACCGCCGCCGCTGTCAGGGTCGTGGATCAAGGTGGTGCTGCCGCCTTCCCAGGCGCTCCATGCATGCGCCGCGGCGAGACGGGTGGCTTCGTCGCTGCTGTTGAGACGTTGCCAGTAGGCATCGAGCATCGAGCCGCGCTCGTTCTCGGGAATGAAATCGCGGAACCGCGCCCAGCGCTCGGGAAAGATCTGCGAGGCGCCGCCGCCGACCTCGTTGAACCAGCTCAGCTCGTCCGGCCGACCCAGAAAGATGCCGCGCAGAACCAGGCCCAGCACGCGCGCCGGATGCGCCTGGGCGTAAGCCAGCGCCAGCGTCGATCCCCACGAGCCGCCGAATACCACCCAGCGCTCGACGTCGAGTTTTTCGCGGATCGCCTCGATATCGGCGATCAGGTGCGCGGTGGTGTTGTCAGTGAGTTCGGCAAACGGCGTGGACTGGCCGGCGCCGCGTTGATCGAACAGCACGATGCGATAACGCGCCGGATCGAAGAAGCGCCGGTGGTAGGGCGAGATGCCGGCACCCGGACCGCCGTGCAAAAAGATCACCGGAATGCCGTCGGGGTTGCCGCACTCCTCGACATGCAGCGTATGCAGCGTATCGACGGCTAAACGGAATGTCTGGCGTGGTTCGATTTCGGGGTACAGGGTGCGCATCGCAACAACTCCTTGGGCTTGTGGATCAGCTCGGGTCGAACTGCAGCGCGGCGGTGAGATCACCCGGCGGCGGGCCGCCTGCCGCGATCATGGACTGGTCGCGCAGCACCAGGCCGGGCAGCTTTTTCAAGCCGAACCGGCGGGTGATGAAACGCAGGATCGAGCCGGTGTCGTAGATGGTGTGGTCGACAAAGCCCTTGCGCGCAAAGGGCGATATCACCAGCGCCGGGATGCGTGTGCCCGGTCCCCAGCGATCGCCCTTGGGCGGCGCGACGTGATCCCACCAGCCGCCATTCTCGTCCACCGTGATCACTACCAGCATCTGCGGCCACAGGGGACTTTTCTGCAGCGCCTCGACCACCTTGGCGAGGTGCTCGTCACCCTCGGCGACAGCGGCGTAACCGGCATGCATGTTGAGGTTGCCTTGCGGCTTGTAGAACGACACCGGCGGCAGCTTGCCCGCCTCGATGGCGGCGATGAAATGATTGGTAGCGGCACTGCTGCCGACGCCAGCGTCGCGCAGATGCTGCTGACGGGCCGCTGTGCCCGGCGCGAACTGGCGGAAGTAGTTGAACGGCTGGTGGTGCGGCTGGAAATCCGGGACTTCAGGAAAATCCTTGTGATTACCCTCGCCCTTGCCCGCGAGCGCCAGCTGCCACGCGCCCGCATACCAGGCCCAGTCGATGTTGGCGTGGCTCAGCGCATCACCGATGGTCTGGTGGCCCTGCGGCGGCAGCGTGTTGAGGCTGTCCGGGTCGGCCAGTTCGGGATGCGCGTCGTTGGTGCTGAAGCCCGGTGCGTAGGCCGGGCCGATGGTATTGACTGCCCAGAAGTCCGGGGTCAATACGTCGGGCGAGGCAAATGTCGGACGGCCCTGCATTGCGCTGGCCGGCGAGTCCTCGGCCAGTTTGGGACGGATGCCGGTGGGGTCATCGCCATCCAGCACAGTGATCTGGAATTTTGCCGGGCTGTGGTCCGCGTTCGGATAGAACGGCGGCTGCGCTGCGGCGAGGTACTGGTGGTTGAGGAAGGAGCCGCCAAACGCGCCCATGAAAAAGTTGTCGCACAGCGTGTACTCGCTAGCGAGCTGCCACAGCTTGAGCTTGTCTGCGCTGTCGGCGTAATGACCCATGGTCATCGCGCCGGTGTTGCCCCAGGCCACAAATCCGTCGTTCTTGCCGCCATTGATCTGTAGCTGGTTTTCGTAGAAACGGTGCACCAGATCGCGGGTGATCAAGTTATGCGGCAGCGGCTCGCCAGCGGGCGTGTGCAGGGCAAACGGCTGGTTGGGAAGATCACTGATCGCCGCTTGGTCGATCTGGATGGGCTTGCCGTCCACGATTTGCTTGCGCGGCGCCAGCCCGCCCCAGATCGGTGGCAGGCTTTCGAGTTCGCGCCCGTCCCGATCGCGCTGGCGGTAGCGCAGCGACGACAGGTCGAGCGGTTGCTGCAATCCCGGAAAGCCGCTGAACAGGTTGTTGAAACTGCGGTTCTCCGCATACAGCACCACCACGTGCTGGATGTGTTTGCGCAGCAAGGCGTCGAGCGCGGCGTTGTCCTTCGAAGCATTCGTTGCGTGACTGGTGGCCGCAGCGCGAACCGCCTCGCCGCCCAGTGCCAGCCCGGCACCAGCCAGCGCCAGCCCGCCGAGCAGGCGCCGACGCTGCGGATCGGGGAGGCTGGCTTCGTCGCGTACGTCAGGGTCAGGGCGGTGCTTGCGGGTCATGGCGGCAGTTGCAGTCTGCGGATGGGTACTTGAGGATACGCAGCCAGCGCCTGTTGATCCACGCGCCGCGGTGATTCACTGTATTGGCCATCGCGGCGGGCTTGCCCGACTTTCCGGAGATTTGAATGATTACCCTGCATATCGGCAACAAGAATTATTCGTCGTGGTCCTTGCGTCCGTGGGTGTTGCTGAGCGAACTTGGGGTTCCGTTCGAGGAGCGGATGCACGTGTTCGCCGGAGGCTCCAACCGGGAGGCCTTTCGGGAATTCTCGCCTAACGGTCGGGTACCGTGCCTGTACGATGGCGAGGTCGTCGTATGGGACTCGCTGGCGATTGCCGAATACATGGCCGAACGTTATCCGGCGTGGCCGCAGGAGGCGCACGCTCGCGCCTGGGCACGTAGCGCAGCGGCCGAGATGCATTCGGGTTTCAGCGCCCTGCGCCAGCAATGTTCGATGAGCTGCGGCCAGCGTGTGCGCTTGCACGAGACGGGCCCGGCGCTGATCGCCGATGTCGCTCGCATTGACGAATTGTGGCGCGAGGGTCTGCAGCGCTTTGGCGGCCCTTTCCTGGCCGGTCAACGGTTCACTGCGGTGGATGCCTTTTACGCGCCGGTAGCGTTTCGCATCCAGACCTACGACCTGGCCATGGGAGCCGAGGCGGCAGCCTATGCAGCGCAGCTGCTGGCCCGGCCGTCGATGCAGCGCTGGTACGCCGAGGCGCTCGCCGAGCCCTGGCGCGATACCGCGCACGAGCAGGAGATCGCCAGTCTGGGAACAGTGACGCAGGATTTGCGCACCGGCTGACCCCGGTCAGCGGGCACGCCAGCGCGTGATGACAAACAGCACCCCGCCGATCAGCGCAAAGACGCTCGCCACGCCGATGGCATTCACCAACACGCGTGGGTATCCCAGCGTCGTGACTTCCAGAAACGGATAGGGATAGCGCCCGTCGATCGCGCCGCGCGCCAGCGCATAGGCGAGATAGCCCAGCGGGTACAGCAGCCACGCGAGCAGGCGCCGCGCGCCGACCCGACGCCCGGTAGTCGCCAGCCACCAGAAGCCCAGTGCCAGTAGTGGCATCACCACGTGCAACAGTTCATCAGCCACGCGTAACCAGCCGGTGGGATGCCATAAGCCGCGCAACGCGAGGTTGTAGACCAGACCCACGACCAGCATGCTGGCGGCGATTCCGATGACGCTTTCCGGTTGCACCAGCCCGCGGCCAAAGCGGCCACGCGCACCGCACGCATCGACGGTCA
>JALYXN010000217.1 GCA_030947085.1 Pseudomonadota bacterium
TTCCGCCTTGCCCAGCACTTTCGGCCCCCAGCTGCTCTGCGAAATCTTGTCGCAGCCGGCCACGACCAGGCCGGCTGCGCCCAGCAATGTCATGCGCAGAAAGGATCGACGGTCAGTCATGGGAAGAGTCCTGCACGATGGCGGCAGAGGGTTTCGCGGCTTCAACTTGCGCTTCGGGCCTTCCCGCCAATGCGTCGACCTGGCGTGCCTCGGCGTCATCGACGTCGATGCTGAAATACCCGGTGATCATCCCGCGCAGCTGGTTGAAGACGCCGCTGATCAACACCTCAAAGACGTGGATGGCCAGAAAGGCGACGAAGGCCCAGGCGATGATGAAGTGAATGGTGCGTGCCGATTGTCGCCCGCCAACGAACTGGACCATGGGCGACAGCACGGCATCCATGCGCGGCGACATGGCCAGACCCATCAACACGATGCCGGCACCGAACACGAACACGACGGTGAGATAGGCCAGCTTCTGCAGAATGTTGTAGCGCAGCGCTGCTTCGCCGTGCGGATGCTTGAAGCGGACATGATCGGCGATCGATCGCCCGATGCCGCGCCAGTCTGCTTTCGTCGGCCACAGGTCGCGTTGCAGGTGTTTACGCGCCAGTGAATATCCGAGGTAGCACAGGCCATTGATCACGAAGACCCAGGCAAAAAAGAAGTGCCAGCGTCGGCCCATCGCCAGCCAGCCCGGTCCGGGCACGGTCAGCCATGACGGAAACCCGCGCACGGTGGGCGAGCCGTTGCTGTTGTTGGAAACACCAAGTACCCCGGTGGTGTTGAACTCGTGTTGGCCGATGCGGGTGATGCCGATCAGGTTGCCGGCTTGATCCTGGCGTGCAGTCAGCGCCAGCAGCTCCTTGCCGGGATCGGAGCGATTGCCCCAGGACAGGCTCGGATGAGCGTTGAAGATCTGCATGCCGCTGAAAAACATCAGCGAAAGCGCGATCACGTTGATCCAATGCATGAGGCGGATGGGCCACGTATGCCGGTAGACCACCCGCTTCGAACGTCGCGGCTTGGCCGGATGGGCACTGGCCGGATGGGCATTCGCCGATTCAATGATGATGGGCTCTTCAGCCGCGCTTTGCGTATTCACGGCATGCACTCCCGCACTGGGTAAACGAACGGCTCGCGGACACGACAGAACTGCGTGGGCCCGCTGAGACAGTAGCCGAAATCTGCCGGCTACTTCAGCATTCGCTGCCCACCAGCGAGCGGTTACTCCGCGTCGGAGGCCGCATGACGGTCCGAGTCGTGCTCGTGCGCGGAACCGTGCGAGCAGGCCACCCAGGTCGACTCACCCTCGAGATAGTGCTCCTTTTTCCAGATCGGCAAACGCAACTTGACCTGGTCGATGATGTAACGACACGCGCGGAAGGCCTCGTCGCGGTGCGGGGTAACCACGCCGATCCACACCGCGGTATCACCCACGGCCAGCCGCCCGACGCGATGCATGCAGCGAGCGTCGGCGATGCCGAAGCGCTCGGCGGCTTCGTCCAGGATACGCTCGGCTTCGGTGAGGGCGAGCTGCTCGTAAGCTTCGTAATCGAGGCCGCTGACCTGGCGTCCTTCGTTGGTTTCGCGGACCCAGCCTTCGAATACGCAGAAGCCGCCGCAGTCCGGGCGCTGCAGGGCACGACGCAGCTGTTCGGTGTCGACGGGGTTTGACGCAATGCTTGCCCGGTTCATCCGCCAGCCACCGGCGGAATGAATACCACCACCGAACCTTCGGTCAACGGCTGCTGCCAGTCGACGAATTCGGCATCCACCGCGACGCGCAACTGCGCCGTGTCGAGGCGAAATCCATGCTGCTGCTTCAGTTGCGCGTAGAGCGCGGCGAGCGAGTCGGCGTCGGAGTCGATCGACTCGCGGCCTTGGCCGGCCTGTTCGCGCAACTGGGCGTAGTACTCGATGGTGAGGGCTGTCATGAATGGGCGTTCCGCAAGCTGGCGAGTTCTTCAGGGGTGTTGATGTTGTCCAGCGCGGATGCCGCCAGCGGCTGCAGCAACCGTGCGTCGCCCTGGATCAGCGTCTTGCGCGGGCATGGTTTGCCAGCGTCGACGCGCTCGAGCAGTCGTGCATGGCTGGCCGGCTCCCACAAGGCGCACAAGGGCTCGGGCAGGCCATCATGGCTGCTGATGAAGGCGGTCGCTTCGCGTGCCGGGTCGCGTGCTTCCAGCAGGTGTCGCAATGTCGCTTCGTCCAGCCGCGGCAGGTCGCAGGCCACCACCAGCCAGGCCACGTCTGGATGTAGCGCCTGCGCCGCCAGGATGCCGGCGGCGGGACCGGCGTCGTCGCGCGTGTCGACAATCTGCGGCAGCTCGCTGCGCACCGGTTCGTCATGCTGCGAGGAACGTACCGAGACGAACACGCGCGGCAGCAGCGAAGCGAGCAGACGGTAGGTCCACAGCAACTGCGGCTCGCCGTGGTAATCGATCAGCGCCTTGTCGTGTTGCATGCGGCGGCTGCTGCCGCCGGCGAGGACCAGACCGTAAACGTCGCTCACGGGTGCTTGGGTTGGGGGCGTCATGATCGGTTACTCCGCATCCACGTCACGCTTGCCGCCGGACTTGTGCAGCAGGCGCACGTCCCGGATCACGATGTCATGCGACATCGCCTTGCACATGTCGTAGACGGTCAGCGCAGCGATGCTGGCGCCGGTCAGCGCCTCCATTTCCACACCGGTGGTGCCGTGGCAGGCGACGTCGCACACGATCACGATTTCGTCGCCATCGACGGTCAGCTCGACATTGCAGCGTTGCAGCATCAGCGGATGGCATAGTGGAATCAGCTGCGGGGTGGCCTTGGCTCCCATCACACCGGCCAGGTGCGCCGTGGTCAGCACCGGCCCTTTTCGCGTCATGTGGCCGGCGTCGCGCAACTGCGCGGCTACGTCGGTGGGCAACAGCACCCGCGCCTGCGCGCGCGCCACGCGCTGGGTCGCGGCTTTGTGGCCGACGTCGACCATTTGTGGCTGATTGTCCGAACCGACGTGTGACAACATGCTCAGCCCCCGATGAAATACATTTCGATTTTCTTGTGGTTAATGGCCGCCGGCGTTGCGCGCTCCTCACTGTAGCGGTCGGTGCGTTGCGACCACGCGCCGCGCATCAGCCCGAGCAACTGCTCGTCGGTGGCGTCGTTGCGCAGCGGGCCTTTCAGGTCGACACCGCTTTCGGCGAACAGACAGGTATAAAGCGAGCCGTCCGAGGACAGCCTCGCGCGCGTGCAGCTGCCGCAGAAAGGCGCCGTAACCGAGGAGATGAAACCGATCTCGCCCGCACCGTCGGCGTAACGATAACGCTGCGCGACCTCACCGTGATAGTTGCCAGGCAGCGCCTCGAGTGGCCAGCGTTGCGAGATCGTTTTCAACAGATCGGCCGACGGCACTACCTCGTCCAGCGACCAATGATTGAGATTGCCCACGTCCATGTACTCGATGAAGCGCAACACGACGTCGCTGCCGCGGAAATGGTCGAGCAGGTCGAGCAGGGTGTGGTCGTTGACGCCACGTTGCACCACCGTGTTGACCTTGAGCTTGCCCAGGCCGGCATCGGCGGCGGCGCGAATGCCCTTCAGCACGCGATCGAGTTCGCCGCGCCCGCCATTCATGATCGAAAAGACCTCGGGGTCAAGCGAGTCCAGGCTGACGGTGACCCGACTCAGCCCGGCCGCCATCAGTGCCGGGGCGTATTGCCCCAGCAGCACGCCATTGGTGGTCAGCGCAATGTCCTCGATCGCCTCGATACGCCGAAGCTCGCCGATCAGTTCGGCAAGGTTGGCCCGCAACAGTGGCTCGCCGCCGGTAATGCGGATCTTGCGAACGCCAAGGGTGGTGGACAGTCGCGTCAACCGGATGATTTCCTCGAAATCCAGGCGCTCGTTACTGGGCAGGAAGGCAAAGTCCTTGCCGTACTTCGATGCCGGCATGCAGTAGGGGCAGCGGAAATTGCAGCGGTCCATGACCGAGATGCGCAGGTCGTGCAACGGCCGGCCACGGGTATCCATGACCGCGGCAAGCGGCGGGCGAACGAGGCTGAGCGGAGCGGAAG
>JALYXN010000243.1 GCA_030947085.1 Pseudomonadota bacterium
CTCCGAGGCCGCGACTGCGGTGGTTGTTACGGACACTTTTGCCGTTGCCCTTGCTCTAGATCTTCAACCCCCTTGTGAGGCGGTGATTCGTGGTCGAAAGGCCCGCAGGGGGATCGGCACGACGCCGATCCCTTTTCGCCAGCACACGGATGTGCTGTCGAAAAGCCCGGCCGCGGCTCACGGACTTGTCGGGCTGCCGAGGGCATGGATGCCCGAGTTGAGGCAACGCAGGAGCGGTTGCCCGAGCCCGGCAAGCGCCGAGGAGGGTGGCCTTCTCTTTGGTGACTTTCTCTTGGCCATTCAAGAGAAAGCCACTCGCCCTCCGCAGGAGGTCGAAACGCTCTAGATCTAATGACAACTAAAAAGAAGAACACGCCACAGGAACGGTTTTCGCTAAAACCGAAGTCTTCGCCCCAAACAAATCCCGTTCCGAATGCGGCTTACTTAAGCTCGTCATCCCAGCGAAGCTGGGATCCATCGGATTTGATGGCCTGGCAACGCCCGAAGTCACTGGATTCCTGCGTTCGCAGGAATGACGAAGAAGCAGGCTTACACCGAAGTAAGCGCCATTCGATCCAGCCCCATCAAACCTCGTGATGCACGGCCTCCATCGGCTGGTCACCCGCGATAGCCTCCCGCTGAGGCATCAGCTCCACCAGATACATCGCCGCCAGAATCAGCCCACCCCCAATCAGCATCCGCCAACTCACCACGTCGGTGCCGAACATCACCGCGAACGCCGCAGCAAACACCGGCTCCGTAGTCATCACGATGGCAGCGCGCGTGGCCGGCAGATGCGACTGCGCCCAAGTCTGCATCAGCATCGCACCCGCTCCGGCGATCAGCGCCATGTACAGCACCGCAAACCAGGCGTGCGGATCCGGTGGCAGCGTGGGCCCATGCGGCAACGTCGCCAGCAGGCAGACAACGGCGATCGCCACCATCTGCACCGCCGACATGCCGAAAGCCTCGCCCGGGCGTGACCAGTGTCCCAGGCCAACGATATGCAGTCCGTACATTACGGCAGAGGCCAGCGTCAGCCAGACCCCGGTATCGACCGAAACCCCATTGAGCGAAAGCAGGCCCAAACCGACGGTGGACAGCACCACTGCAACCCACACCACCAGTGCCATGCGCTGACCCAGCAGCACCATCGCCAGAATCGGCGTAAACACCACATACATGCCGGTGACGAAGCCGCTCACCGACGGTGCGATCAGCGCCAGCCCCCACGTCTGCAGCAATTGGGCAGCACCGTAGATCGCGCCCAGCAACAGCCCCCGTAGGAGCTGAGGTCGTTCCAACCGCAGCACCGGACGGCCAAACATCAGCAGCATCGCCAACGCCGCGATCCCGAAACGCACGGCCAGGAAATCGGCCACCGGCATGCGCGCGACCACGTCCTTGATCAACACGAAGGTCGAACCCCACACCGCCGTCATCGCCAGTAAGCCCAGCATCGCCAGCGTGGTGATGCGCCGCGAATCGCTCATCGACTAAGTAACAAACGCATCTGCTGGGAAGGAACCTTCAGTAGAAAATGGGTCCAGATGCCCAACCAGACCGCCATCGACACCAACGCATTGGACGATGCCGGATCGTGCTGGCGAAACCAGCGCCACATGCCCCGGTGCTTGTGGCGGCTGACGAAGACGGGACGGTGTCGACTCGACCCGCCCTTGCCGTGGTGCACGCGAACATCGCCTGCCAGCAACACCTGGTAGCCGCTGTCGCGCACCCGCCGACACATGTCCAGATCTTCGCAATGCAGGAAATAACCTTCGTCGAAGCCGTCCATGCGCTCGAATTTCAGACGACGCATCAGCATCAGCGCACCGGATACCGCCTCGACCTCCAGCACCTCGCGCGGAATCTCCTGCTGCACGTTGACCGTGTCGCCGCCGCTGCGGCCAAGCAGGCTGTTGAGCGAACGCCGCAACAGCGGATCGCGTCGCCAGGAGGCGGGATCGGGTTTCCCCTCGGCATCGCAGACCACCGCGCCGATCAGGCCGGCTTTGGGCCGTTCCGCCATCAGCGCGAGCAACCGCTGCAGATCGCCGCGCCCGAGCAGGCAGTCGGGGTTGAGGATCAGCAGCATCTCGCCCTTGGCTTCTTTCGCCGCCAGATTCACGGCCGGCCCGAAACCGAGATTGCGGCGGCTGTAGATGACTTTGACCCGTCGATCGTGTTGATAGGCACGTTGCACGGCGCCTGGGACGCCGTCGCGGGATGCGTTGTCGACCAGGATCAGTTCCAGCGGCAGCCCGCTGGCCAATGCTCTGGCCACACAGTCGTGCACGGAAGGGCCACTGTCGGCAGCGACGATAACTACGGTAACGATGAGTGAGAAAGGCGAACGGGGGGAGGAGGACATATGCACTCGGCAAGTATGCGCGGAGAGGTTGGACGGGAACACCGTTTTCGCGGTTCAGCCGACGCGAGGGCGGCACGCCTTCACCTTGGAAGGTGCTCGGGTAAGTAAATTGTTTTTGATGAAACGATCGACAGCCATGCTCTCCGCGATGTCGTCAATGGGAGCGACCGCGTACCACGGCTGACAGCGCCTGCGGCGCCCCGTCATCACCACGGATCAACCATGGCTCGCCGCGGTTCCAGCCGCACAGGTCCCAGCCAGGCAGACGCCGCGGGTGGTCGTTGTCGCGATCCCACAACACAATGCCGCGAGGTTGCCCGGTGCGCGCAAAAAACCAGTGGCCGTCCGGACTGAATCCCGCCATCGCTTCGACGTTGTCGACGACACTGCCGTCGGCGAAATGGAAGCTGGCATCACGGAAGCTCACTCGCTGGCCGCGTGGGCCGATCCATTCTGTGGTCGACATCCACAGCGGCGGTTGCAGCTCGATCAGCGTCGCCGCAGGTCCGATGGCCGCCTTCGCCAGTTCGGGCCATTCCGCCGATGCCACCGGCTCGGGCGCGCGCCGCTGGTCGCGATCCAGCCACGCCTCGAGGCCAGCCAGCAACGTGAAGCCCGCCAGCGCGGCGACCAGCGCCACCACCCAGGCCAGCACATCGCCGCCCAGTGCGTAGACGACCGACGCCAGCAAGCCCGGTAGCCCCCAGCGCAATGCCGCGCGAATCCACTGCAGGTTCGCCACGTCCAGACGCGTCTGCAGCGCCAGCGCAACGGCTGCCAGCGTCAGCAGCAAGGGCAGGCCGAGCCACCATGGCAGCAACGCCACCAGCACCAGCCAGCCGAACGACAGCCACAGATGCCGCATGGATGGATAGCGCCGAGACATCGCTCAGCGCCTGATCAACGGAGGCGCACTCAGCCGCACCACACGCGCGCATTGCGGAACATGCGCATCCACGGCGAGTCCTCGCCCCACGACTCCGGATGCCAACTCAGCTGGGCGCTGCGGAACACGCGTTCCGGATGCGGCATCATGATCGTGACGCGACCGTCGGCGGCGGTGAAGCCGGCCAGGCCACCGGGCGAGCCGTTGGGATTGAGCGGAAAGCTTTCCGTCGGCTTGCCGCGGTTGTCGACGAAGCGGGCGGCCGCATGGGATTTGGACGGGCTGCACACCTGCGGAAAGCTGACCCGGCCCTCGCCGTGCGCCACCGCCACCGGAATCCGCGAACCGACCATGCCCTTGAACAGGATGCTCGGCGAATCAAGGATCTCCAGCGTCACCAGTCGCGACTCGTATTGCTCCGACGCATTGCGCAGGAACTTCGGCCAGTGCTGGGCACCGGGGACGATGTCCTTCAGCTGCGCCAGCATCTGGCAGCCGTTGCAGACGCCGAGCACAAACTTGGTTGGATCGGCAAAGAACGCGGTGAACTGATCGCGCAACATCTCGTTGTAGAGGATCGAGGTGGCCCAGCCGCGTCCGGCGCCCAACACATCGCCGTAGGAGAAACCGCCGCATGCCGCCAGGCCGCGGAAGTCCATCAGCTTGATCCGACCACTGGCCAGATCCGACATGTGCACGTCCACCGCTTCGAAGCCGGCGCGGGTGAACGCCGCTGCCATTTCGACCTGGCCGTTGACGCCCTGCTCGCGCAGGATCGCGATGCGCGGACGCCGGGCGCGGCTGTCCGACGCACGGATGTATCCGGCCGCCACATCTTCGGCCGGATCGAAGGTCAGCTTGGGCGACATGCCCGGATCGGCATCGTCCAGCCGCCATGCCAGCTCGGCATCGGCGCTGAGCGGGTTGTCGCGCTGGCGCTGCATGGCGTGACTGGTGTCGTTCCACGCCTTGAACAGCGTGCTCCAGTTCCACTTGAACACCACCTCGTCACCCAGGAACAACTTGATCCCGAGTTTCACCTTCGGCCGACCGATGTGGTGGCTGATGCCGGCCAGGCCGTACTTGACCAGCAGCGCCTCGAATGCCTCCCGATTGGCGTCGGCCACCTGCACGACGGCACCGAGTTCCTCACTGAACAAGGCACGCAAGGTGGCTTCGGCCCAGCCATCCAGACGGATTTCCAGACCGCAGTGACCGGCAAATGCCATCTCCAGCAAGGTGGTGATGGCACCGCCATCGGAACGATCGTGATACGCCAGCAGCAGGCCGCCGGCATTGGCCTCCTGGATCAGTTCGAACAGCGCCTTCAGGCGTTTCGCGTCGTCCAGGTCCGGCGGCACGCCGCCGCCGCGGTTGAACACCTGGGTCAGCGCGGAACCGCCCAGGCGATCACGACCGGCACCCAGATCGATCAGCCACAGTTCGGAATGCCCACGATCCAGCCGCAGTTGCGGCGTGAGCGTGCGACGCACGTCGCTGACCCGGGCAAACCCGGTAATCACCAGCGATACCGGCGACACCGTGCGCTGCGGCTGGTCGCCGTCCTGCCA
>JALYXN010000276.1 GCA_030947085.1 Pseudomonadota bacterium
CCTCAACTGGCCGGACAGGAAGGCGCCTGGCCGTTGCCTAGCGAGCGCGCCGCTGCGGCGATTTGCGTTGCCAACTGGTTGATTGCCCGTTGGTGCCCCTGCACCAGCGCCGGATAACTGGCACCGACGGGCTCGCTGACGCGGCTGGTGCACGAAATGCCGGCCGCCTGCGCGCCATGCACGAGCCGGACGCTCCAGGCACCCTCCACCGTCGCGTAACGTCCCAGCTGCGAATCGAACCGGCGCAGATCGAGCTTGATCCGCACGCTGGGCTTGTCGCTGCCGGCCATGCCACTGATGTCCCGGCTATGGAGCGCACGTGCCAGATCGGCCGACAGCGCATCGCGAACCTCGTCGGCAAGCGGCGCGATCCAGCGCTCACCCTCCAGCAAGGCCACACGCTGCCCACCATCGCGCACCACCAGTTGCGGCTGATCGACTTGCGCCGGCACGCTCACCGGCAACAGCTCAAACGGCAGCGACGCGGGAGCGGTATTAGAGGGCATCTCATCGGGTGGCGCCACCAGTGTGTAGTAATGCGCGGGTGCCGAAGCACAGGCGCTGAGGGTCAGCGCGGCTCCCGCGCCCAACAGGCGAACGATCGAGCGGATCATGGCTGGCTCCCTTGCGACGGTCTGTGGGTGGCCGGCGACCGTGTTTCGCCCACTGGCGGCGCGGCGAAGGCGGCAGGCTCGGGGTCGGCGCGGCGGCCGCGAATCAGGGATTCCGGATGGCTGCCCAAGTAATTGGTAAGCACGCGCAACGAACGCGCCATGCGTTGTACCTGATCCAGCGTGGCACCCAGATTTTGCTGCAGCGGCGAATCACCGGACAGCGCGTCGTCGGCCGAACCCAGGGTTTTCTGCACCCCTTGCAGCGTTTGATTGAAAGCCGGCAGGGTCTCTCCGTTCACCCGCTTGAGAGTGCTGTTGAGACCGGCGAGTGTCTGGTCCAGTCGCTTGCCGATGCTGTCGAACGGGATCTTGTCCATCTTGTCGACCATGTCGCCCAACTGCTCCTGCAGCTTGTCGAAGCTGCCGGGCACGGTGGGAATGGTCAGCGGACGGGCACCAGGGTCGAACGCGACCTTCGCCGCTTTCGGCACGAAGTCCAGTGCAATATACAACTGGCCGGTCAGCAGATTGCCGCTGCGTGCCTGCGCGCGCAAGCCGTGATCGACCAGGCGCCCCATCAGGCTGGACAGATCCGGGTCCTCCCCGTTCGCCTTCGCCATCGCCTCCAGCTTGCTGTAGGCACTTCCCAGGCGTTGCGGGTAGATCACTGCGCCCACCTGCACCGGAAAACGCTGCCGCTTCTGGTCGTAATCCAGTCGCACCGACACCACCCGGCCTATGTTGATGCCGAGGAACTCCACTGGCGCATCCACCGCCAACCCGCGCACGGACTGCTCGAAGCGCATGCGAATGAAGCGCGGATCGCCATCGGGCGGTGCCAGGGCCGTCGCCTGGTCGTCGAACAAGGTGTATGCCTCGTCCTCCGGCGCCGGAGTGGTGTCATGCGGCCCCGCCGGATCCCGGAACGCGATACCGCCGGCCAGCACCGAGGCGATCGACTGGGTGTTGAGCTTCAGACCGTTTGCGCCCAGCGAAAGGTCCACCCCGCTGGCATTCCAGAAACGCGAGGATTTGGTCACGAACTTGTCATTCGGGCCATCGATGAAGATCTGCAAGGAAACCCCCTTGCCGTCCTTGTCCAGCTTGTACGAGACGACACGTCCTACTTGGATGCGCCGGAAATAGGTCGGCGAACCGATATCCAGCGATCCGAGGTCATCGGTGTGCAGCATGAAACTTCGCCCGGGTGCACCGTGATTGACCGCAGGAGGTGTTTCCAGCCCCTTGAATTCGTCTTCGGACTCTTTCGAATCGCCGATATCCGCACCGATGAAGGCGCCCGACAGAAGCGTATCCACGCCCGAAACACCGCCAAGCCCGATCCGCGGCCGTACCACCCAGAAGCGCGTGTCCCTGGAGGCAAAGCCCTCTGCGCTCTTTTCAAGTGCGACGTTCACCAGCACATGGCTCCGGTCCTTGCTCAGCTGGATTTTCTTGACTCTTCCGATTACCACATTCTTGTATTTGACCGTGGTCTTGCCCGCATCAAGACCTTCCGCACTCTGAAAGCTGATGGTGACGTTGGGGCCCGTCTGGAGCCAGTTATTGATCACCAGGCCGATACCCACGAGCGCCGCCAGCGCCGGTATCAACCAGATCAGCGACGCGTTGAAGCGCCGCCGCTTGACCACTGGACGCGGCAACTCGTCACGTTCCGAATGGTTCTGTTGGTGGCGGTTGTCGTCAGTCATCTGTATTCCTGCCGTCCCATATCGACCTGGGATCAAAACTCATGGAGGCCAGCATGGTAAGCACCACCGTCAGACCGAAAAAAATCACGCCGGGCAAGGGTTCGACCCGGCTCAACGCATCGAATCGCACCAGCGCGGTCAACAGTGCCACCACAAAGACATCCAGCATCGACCAGTACCCGATCAACTCCACCACCCGATACAATTTGCTGCGTTGCAGGCGCGCCCAACCGCTGCCGTGGTTTTTCCTCAACAGCAGCGTCCCCATCGCAAGGAATTTCAACACCGGTACCATGATGCTGGCACTGAACACGATGATCGCCAGATACGGTGATCCGGCGCGCCACAATTCGACAACACCGCTGATGATGGTGTTGTCGTCAATGTCGTTCAAACTCGCCGTGCGCATGATCGGCAGCAGGTTGGCCGGAATGTACATGAGCAGGGCCGCGATAAGCAGCGCCCAGGTTCGCGTCACGCTATCGCGCTTGCGCCGCAGCAGGGTACAGCCGCAGCGCGGACACGCCATCTCGTCGGCAACGCTGTCGCCAACCAGCGTATTGTCGACAGGCACGTTGCGGCAAACCAGTCCGCACACCTGGCAGGCAATCAAACCCAGATCGGCGGCCCGGGGCAATGCACTCACGCGACGGCCTCCGGCGTCTCGTGCCACAGCTGACGCAGGTCGACGCCGGCGAACAAGGTAATCAGTAGGGTCAACGCCGCATAGGCGTAGATGCCCGGCTCCGGCGCCACATCGAAATAGGCATGCGCCTTCACGATCGCCACCAGCGCACCCAATACGAATACCTCGCTCATCGTCCATGGCCCCAGCCGATGCAGCGTCACCATCAGAGTGACAAAGCCGGGGGCGCGCCGACCGCGCCTGGCAAACCAGAGCAGCCAGCCGAGCAGGGTCATCTTCATCAGCGGGAAGAAGAACAGCGTCGCCGCCACCAGCACTGCAATGACCTGGGCATGCTCGTTCCACATGGCGATGATCATCCCCCATAGCGTGGTGCTGCTGTGCTGGCCGTTCAAGCTGAGGGTAACGATCGGCCACAGGTTCGCCTGCACGAACACGATCATCGCGGTCAGGATCAGCACCTGCAGCGACTTTACGCTGAACGGATCATGCCGCTCCAGCACCGCTTCGCAGCGCAGGCAACGCGACACTTCCCCACGCCCCAGCCGGCGACGACGGTAGACCGTGTCGCAGTGTTCGCAGATCAACAGCGTGTCAGGTGAACTTGTGTGCATGCCCTCGTTGCCCTGTTCCGGATGCAGCCATCGGTCGATTCTCGCAAATCTGTGGTGAACGCGCTCGTCGCGGGCCCGCGGCATCACGCAGGTGCTTGATATGCTGGGGAACGCCCTGATCTGACATACCCTGATCCAAAATGGCCACCGCCGAGCTGGAGTTTCCCGTGACTGATGCTGCCGCCCTTCCCCACGTTTTCGACATCGATCAGCAAACCTTCGAGGCTGACGTCCTGCAAGCCTCGCTGACCACGCCCGTACTGGTGGATTTCTGGGCCAGCTGGTGTGAGCCGTGCAAGACGCTTGGCCCGATGCTGGAAAAACTCACAGCCGAATACAACGGCGCTTTCCGGTTGGGCAGGGTCGACGTCGACGCCCAGCAGGAACTGGCCGGCGTGTTCGGCATCAAGAGCATCCCCACCGTGGTGCTGGTCAAGGACGGCCAGGTACTGGATGGTTTTTCCGGCGCCTTGCCCGAAGGCCAGTTGCGCGAATTTTTGTCCCGCCACGTGCAACCGCTGGAGGACACGTCGGGCGACGAAGCCATTGACGAGGACGAGGCCGATATCGAAACGCCGGAACGGGCGATCAACCGCCTGCAGCAGGCGATCGCGGTCGAGCCGGACAAGGCCGAGCTGAAACTTGAGCTGGCGCTGGCGCTGATGAGTGCGAATCAAGCCGATGCCGCCGAAAGCGAATTGAACGGCCTGCCCGCCAACCTCGCCACCGATGCACGGGCGATCCGCTTGCGCAGCGAGCTGGAGCTCGCCCATGCCGTGAAGGACGCACCCGCCATCGACGAACTGGAGCAACGCATCGAGAAGGACGCCAGCGATTGGGCCGCCCGCGACCAGCTCGGCGTTCGGCTGCTCCACGAAGGCCACGCCGAAGCGGGTCTGGAGCAGTTCCTGACCATCCTGCAAAAAGCGCGCGACTGGAACGAAGGTCAAGCCAAGAAACGCTTATTGGCGGCGTTCGCGACCCTGGACGATGCTGATCTGGTCGGACGCTACCGCCGCAAGATGGCCTCCATGCTGTTCTGAAACGGCCGCGAACCTTTAAACATTTTTCGCGAACCTCCGAAAACCGCCCGCAAATCTCTGAATACCGTTTGCGGATCTCCGGACACCGCCCGCCCGCGAATCTCGTAGGAGCG